>CATPBF010000079.1 GCA_955652585.1 Candidatus Dormiibacterota bacterium
CCAGGCGCTCTCGAAGCCAAGCCGCTCGAACATCTGCCAGCGCTCGACGGTCTTCTCCCAGGTCATGTTCTGGTCGGTGCAGATGCCAAATCGGAAACGACGAGCCATTCGCCCCCTCCCGTGCATGTGTCCGGTCGATGCTCCCGAATCGTAAGACAAGCGTCACTACAATCCTGAGCAGGAAAACCTGGATGGCCCTGACCACACTGAAGATGCCGCAGCTCGGAGAATCGGTCACCGAGGGCACGGTCGAGCGCTGGCTCAAGGCTGAAGGCGAGATGGTGCGCCGAGACGAGCCGATCGTGGAGGTGGTCACCGACAAGGTCAACGCCGAGATCCCGTCGCCCTTCGAGGGGCGGCTCGTGCGCATCCAGGTCGCGGAGGGACAGACGGTGGCGATCGGCGCCGCGCTGGCGGAGCTCGAGGTCGAGGGCGCGACAACGACAGCCGCAGAGGCTGCGTCCCCGAAAGAACCAGCGTCCGCCCCAAGTCCTGCCGTGCGAGCTATAACCAAGACGTCCGGCGAGAAGATGAGCCCGGCGGTCCGGCGTCAGGCGCACCTCGCCCGGCAGGCCGCCGCCACCGGCGGTGGCGCAGCCGCCGCGGTTCCTGCCCCGGCGAGCAGGGCAGGCGAGCGGGAGGAGCTCGTCCGGGTCTCAGCCGTGCGCCGGCAGATCGCCGAGCACATGGTCCGCAGCGTGAGCACCTCCCCGCACGCGTGGTCCTTGCGGGAGGTCGACGTGACCCGCCTGGTCGAATACCGCGAGGCTCATCGGGAGGCTTTCCAGGCCAGGCATGGCTTCCCCCTTTCGTATGTGCCGTTCTTCATCCAGATCGTGTGCGAGGCACTTCTCGCCAACCCCTACCTCAATTCGACCTGGACCGACGAGGGCATCGTCCTCAAGCACTACGTCAACATGGGCATCGCCGTGGCGCTACCCGACACCTTGATCGTGCCGGTGATCAAGAACGCCGACCAGAAGGGCTTCGACGACCTCGCCCATGCCCTCAACGACCTGGCCACGCGCGCCCGCGCCAAGTCGCTGCGTCCCGAAGACGTCCAGGGTGGAACGTTCACGCTCAACAACACCGGGGCGCTCGGATCGGTAGCAGGTCAGTCCATCATCAACCAGCCGCAAGCCGCAATCCTGAGCACCGAGGCCATTAAGAAGCGGCCAGTAGTGGTCGACGATTCGGTCGTGATCCGGCCGATGATGAATCTCACGATGTCCTTCGACCACCGCATCATCGATGGGCTGGCGGCGTCCAGGTTCCTCAATGATGTGCAGCGCGGGATCGAGGAGTGGTCGCCCGCCGCCATCAAGCTGTAGGCGTGCTTCCGGCGCCTGCGCCCGCGAGGCCCGCATTTTCGACGTAATCGGCCGTGGCGCGTAGATAGCGATCGATGGCCTCTGGTTCTGCGGCCCGGCCCATGTGGCCGACGCGGAAGATGCGGCCGCGAAGATCACCCAGCCCCCCGCCGATGTGGATGCGGTGATTCTTCAGCAGCCATTGGAGGTAGTCGCTGACGTCCATGCCCGGCAGCCCGAAGGCGGCCGTCGTCACCGGTGAGGCGATGGTGAGAGGCGCGAGCATCTCGAACCCCATCTCCTGAAGGCCGTCGCGGACGCGGTCGCGCGCGGCGGCCAGCCGCCGCCACCGGTTCTCGACGCCCTCCTCGAGCAGCCGGATGAGCGCGAGATCGAACGCCTCGATGACATTCGTCGGCATCGTCGTCGGGTGGGGGTGCCAGTCGCCCCAGAGCTCGGTGTAGCGCCGCCAGGTGGCCAGGTTCAGGTACCAGCCCGCCGCCTTGGGACGGCCGTCGTCAAGGGCCGCGAGGGCGCGGGGACCCGCGGCGACCGGCGCCACACCGATCGCCCCGCCGATGCACTTGTTGGCGACGGTGACGCAGAGATCGGCGCCCCAGGCGTCCATCTCGAAGGGCACGCCCGCGATGGATGAGATGCCGTCGACTATCGCCAGCGCCCCGTGCTCGCGCGCGGCACGGCAGATCCCCTCCACTTCGTTGAGGATGCCGACCGAGGTCTCGTGATGGACGATGCACACAGCGCGGACGCTGGGATGCTCGGCGAGAGCTGCCCGAACCTGAACGGCCGTGATCGCCTCGGCAAGGCCGGGGCGAAAGCTGCGCACCTGGAGGTGGTTGGCCGTCGCGACCTCGACCATGCGATCGCCGAAGAGCCCATTGCTGGGGATCAAGACCTCATCGCCCGGCGAGAGCACGCTGGCGATGCACATCTCGACCCCGGCCATGCCTGACCCGAAGACCAGGTGGACATCGCCTGTGGTCTTGAACACCTCGCGCATGCTCGACGCAGCGTGTTTGTAGAGTCGGGTCCAATCGTCTCCGTAATGGGCGCGAACGGGAAGTGCAAGCGCCTCCAGGATCTCGTCGTCTACGGACACGGGCCCCGGGATCATCAGGAACTCGCGATCCTCCATGACCTCTAAGCCTCAGTCATCACTTCGCGCGCGACGCGGTAGCCCGATTTGATGGCGCCTTCCATGCCGCCGGGGCCCACCCGATTGTCCGTGTGCTCGCCGGCAAAGAACAGCCGCCCACCTAATGGGGCGGCAATCAGTGGCAGCACCGAATCCCGCTGGTCGCCGATCGGGGCTCGGACCACGGCGCGCGACCAGGGGTCGTTGGTCCAGCTCTTCACCGATCCGAACAGGCGCTTGATCGGCCGTCCTACCACCGAGCTCATGGTCGCGTCGACCTGGTCCAAGATCTCCTCGTCCATCAGTCCTGACGGCTCCGCATCGCCTGCGGCCAAGCCGGAGACAACGATCTTATCGCCACCTTGATGGACAGACTGCTCCATCACAAAGCCGGGCATCCGATCCGTGAAACAGCCGGAGCCGATGGCTTTCTTGATGAGGTCGCGTTCCGTGTACTGCATGACAAGCCTGGTCGCATTGCCATACCGCATCTGCAGCAACGCCCTCACCTTCTCGACGGGCAGAACCGGCGCGAAGCCCAGCTCCGAAACCAGCGGACCCGGGACCGTGACCACCACACGGTCGGAGTGAAACGTTTCGTGGTCAGCCTCGACAGTCACTCCTGTCGCGCTCCAGGCGACGACCCGGACCGGCTGGTTGAAACGCACGTCGACTTTGTTCGCCAGGGCTCGCGGCAGCCTGTCATTGCCGCCCTTGATCTTCCGATAGCCCTCGCCCCAGGAGAGCTCGACGTTCAGCTCCTCTGCGTCGGCAACCCGGAGCGGAGCTGCGGGCGTGGATTGGGCGATCGCGGCCAGGAGAAGCTCCGCCGGGTGGGAGACGCGTGCTCGCCGCAGCCACTGGGCCACCGATTCGTAGTGACCTGGGCGCGTCTGGCGAATGGCCACGCGCAGCTCGGTGACCAACTCGGCAGCGGCGTCACGTCCGAGGCGGCGGCCGCCGAAGATGAGGTCGGGGACGTCGGTCCCAAGGCTGAACTCTTCGGTGAGCTCCAGCTCGTACTTTTCGCAGAGCGCGGCGATGTTGTTCTGCCCGTGGTAGATGATCTCGGCGCCAACGTCCGCGAACTGACCGTCCGCGAACCCTGCGCGCAACGTGAAGACACGCCCGCCTACACGGTCGCGGGCCTCCAGCACAACCACCTCGTGACCGGCGGTTTGCATTTCGGTGGCGGCGACCAGGCCCGCCAGCCCGGCGCCGACGACCAGCACCTTCACGCCGCCACGGCTTGCATCGTCTCGCGAGAGTGCCACAAAAACGGTCTAGGGTACAGCCGAGATGAAGGTGCTGATGCTGAGCCAGGCCGATGTGAGCGAGCTGCTGGACCTGGACCGGCTCCTGGACGCTCTGGAGGAAGCCTTCCGTGCGCTGAGCTCCGGCCGGGTCGACATCGCACCCCGCACTGCCGTGAACGCGGAAGGTGAAGGCTTCCTTCAATCGATGCCCGGGTATGCGGCGGGCCTGGGACTCGGCGTGAAGCTCGTCTCGGGGTTTCCCATGAACCACTTGCTCGGACTGCCATCGCACCAGGCGCTCATCGCACTCTTCGATCCGGCCACCGGATCGCCGGTGGCAGTCATGGACGGGACACGCATCACGGCGATACGCACCGCCGGGGCTGCGGCGCTGTCCGCCCGGCATCTAGCTCGAAAAGACGCTCGGGTGCTTGCGATCCTGGGTGCAGGCGTGCAGGGTCATGCCCACCTCGAGATCATGCCGCGGGTCAGAGACTTCGAGGAGATTCGTATCGCCTCCCAGACCACCGAGGGCGCGCAGCGCCTCGCGGAGCGTGATCCAAGGGCACATGCCGTGGCCAACGGCGAGGCGGCGGTGCGCGGGGCTGACGTGGTCGCGCTCTGCACCAGCTCGGTCGCGCCTGTGATCCAGCGCTCGTGGGTGAGCCCCGGCACCCATGTATCGTCGGTCGGCTTCGCGCCGCCGGGCGGGGAGCTGGATCGTGAGCTTGCCGAGAATGCGAGCCTGTTTGTAGAGTCGCGCGTGGTCGCTTTTCATCCACCACCAATTGGTTGCATGGAACTGGTCGGGATGGATGCCGAGCAGGCGGCGGAGCTGGGCGAGGTTCTCCTCGGAACGCGGCCAGGCCGGCGGTCGCAAGGGGAGATCACCGTGTACAAGTCGATGGGACACGCCGTCGAAGACCTGGCCGCCGCCGGGCTTGTCTACCGAACGGCCACTGCCAAGGGCGCTGGCGCGACCTTCGAGCTCTAGCTCTCCAGCGTTTTTCTCACGGCCGCCAGGACCCGGTCGAGCGACGGCAGGTAATAGTCTTCGAGAGAGGCCGGCGGGAACGGAATGTCAAATGCGGCCACCCGCGCCACGGGCGCATCCAAGTCGTAGAAGAGCTGCTCCATGAGGGTCGCGGAGATCTCCGCCCCGAAGCCGGCCGAGAGCGGTGCTTCGTGCACGACCACGCAGCGGCCCGTCTTCGCGACCTCACTGCACAGCGTCTCCACGTCGAGAGGGACCAGGGTGCGCAGATCCAGCACCGAAGCCGAAACGCCTTCCTCCTCGAGCCGGTTCGCCGCGCGAAGGCACAGCTCGACGGCGGCGCTCCACGCCACGAGCGTGATGTCCTTCCCCTCGCGGGCAACTGACGCCTTTCCAAACGGCACTGTGTAGGCGCCGTCCGGCACTTCCGAGCGGCCGACTCGGTACAGCCGGTCTGGCTCGCAGAAGAGGACCGGGTCGGGGTCGCGGATCGCTTCCACGAGCAGGCCTTTCGCGTCATATGGGTTGGACGGCATCACGATCTTGATCCCCGGCGTCTGGACGAACTGCGCCTCGACAGCGTCTGAATGAAATTCTGGGCTGCGGATACCTCCTCCGAACGGCGCTCGGATCGTGACCTGGCAGTGGTACCGCCCGCGCGAGCGCTGGCGGTACTTTGCGAGCTGCGGACCGATCTGATGGAACCCCTGGGCGCTGAAGCCCAGAAACTGAATCTCTGCCACCGGCACCATGCCCGCCAGCGCGAGGCCGAGGGATGCGCCGATGATGCTGGCTTCGGCGAGAGGCGTGTCGACCACACGGACGCCGCCGAATCGCTCGACCAGCCCGCTCGTCGTGCGAAACACCCCGCCGAGCTTGCCCACATCGAGACCGAGCACCATCACGCGAGGGTCGCGTTCCATCTCTTCGCTGAGGGCGTTGTTGATCGCTTCGACGATGTTGCGCTCCGGCATTTATGGCTGCCCGTCGAGCAATTGGGCGCGCTGCCGGATGACACGCTCAGGCGGATGCTCGTAAATGTTGTCGAAGAGGTCGCGGGGAGTCGGGAGC
>CATPBF010000080.1 GCA_955652585.1 Candidatus Dormiibacterota bacterium
GAGGGGGCGTTCGCTCCGCCAGAAGCCGGCGCGGGAGTGGGGGAGGGGTACGGGGTCGGGCTGGCGGCCGCACGCCGGTTGGGGATGTGGATCGCACGGCCTTGCGCGGCGAGCGCGGCCTCCATGATGGCTTCGGGCAGGGTCGGGTGGGCGTGCATCGTCAGGTCGAGCTGCTCGAGGGTGAGGCCGTTCTGGACGGCGAGGGTCGCCTCGGCGATCAGGTCGGTGGCGCGCGGTCCGATGATGTGGACGCCCAACAGGCGGCCAGAGGCTGCGTCGGCGACCACCTTGACGAAACCTTCGGTCTGACCGATGGTCAACGCCCGGCCGGCGGCCGCGAACGGAAAGCGGCCGACCTTGACTTCGAGGCCGCGATCCTTCGCCTCCTTCTCGCCGAGACCGACATGCGCGATCTCGGGATCTGTGTACACGCAGTTGGGCGCCGCGTGGTAGTCGGGGATGCGCGCGTGGCCGGCCATGTTCTCGACCGCGCACACACCTTCATATGAGGCGACGTGCGCGAGCATGATGCCGCCGATCACGTCCCCGATGGCCCACACGCCCTCAGCGCGCGTGCGTAGGTAATCGTCGACGACCACACGACCGCGGTCGAGCTTCACGCCGGCCGCCTCGGCGCCGAGGCCCTCGGTGTATGGCGACCGGCCCACAGCAAGCAGGACCTGATCAGCATCAACAGCGCCGCCCTCAGCCCCGGTCGAGAATCGAACCTGGAGCCCTCCGCCGATTTTGGCGACCTCGGCGACCTTGCTGTTGGTGTGGATCTCGCCGCCCAGGCTGGACAGGTGCTTGACGTAGACGTTGACGAGGTCGGCTTCGACCATCGGAAGGATCTGGGGCAGCATCTCGAGCACCGTGACCTTGGTGCCCAGCGCCGCGAACATGGCGGCGAACTCCATGCCGACCACACCGCCGCCGATCACCGCCAGCCGCTTCGGGATCTCTTTCAGCTCGAGGATCGCGTCCGAATCGATCGTGAGCTCGGCGCCCTTCAATGGAATGCGGGACACGGCCGAACCCGTGGCGATGATGATGTTCTTGGCCTGCAGGCGCTCACCTCCGACCTCGATCGCGCCGCTGCCCGCCAGCTTGGCGGCACCGCTCACCATCGTCACGCCGCCGGCTTTGAGAAGCCCCTCGACGCCCTTGACGAGCTGGTCCACCACCGCGCTCTTTCGTTTCTGGGCCGCCGGCCAGTCGAATGTGAGGTTGCCCGCCACGACCCCGAACGGGGCGCCGTCCTTGGCCAGGGTATAGAGCTCGGAAGACTGCAGCAGCGCCTTGGTCGGGATGCAGCCACGGACCAGGCAGGTGCCGCCGTACCGATCCTTTTCGACGATGGCCGTCACTGCCCCGAGCTGGGCTGCGCGGAGAGCGGCGACGTAGCCCCCAGGCCCGCCGCCCACCACTACGACGTCAAAAGTACCCGCCATATAGCTCCTATCTATACCTGCTATCAGTATTGATTATGCCCAGTCGGCGCGCTAGCTCGTACGTCGGGCGCCGTTGGGGACGTAACGGTTGGTGATCGGCATGCGCCGGTCGCGGCCGAAAGCACGCGGCGTGATCTTCACGCCCGGAGGCGCCTGGCGGCGCTTGTACTCGCTGCGGTCGACGAGCTGGATCACGCGCGCAACGGTCTCAGGTCGGTGGCCCGCGGCGATGAGCTCCTCGGGTGTGAGGTCCTCTTCCACGTAACCGCGCAGGATCGGGTCGAGCTCTTCGTAAGGCGGGAGGCTGTCGGAGTCTTTCTGGCCGGGCTTGAGCTCAGCCGAGGGCGGCTTGGTCAGGACACGTTCCGGGATGGCCGGCCCCAAAGAGTTGCGATAGCGGCAGAGCTCGTAGACGGTCGTCTTGGTGATGTCTTTCAGCACTGCGTAGCCGCCGGCGATGTCGCCGTAAAGCGTCCCGTACCCGGTCGCGAGCTCGGACTTGTTGCCGGTGCTCAGCACGATGTAGCCGAACTTGTTCGACAGCGCGTGCAGGATGGTGGAGCGGATGCGCGGCTGGAGATTTTCCTCGGCCACTCCAGGCTTCGTCCCCTCAAAAACCGGGGCGAGTATCTCTTCGAAACCGCGATGCGGCGGCTCGATCGAGAAGTCCATGAGCTGCATTCCTAGCGCCTCAGCCACGAGGCCGGCGTCTTCCAGGCTTTCCGCAGAGGTGTGCCGCGAAGACATACGCACGCAGATGACGTTTTCGGGGCCGAGGGCGTCGGCCGCGATCGCGGCGGTCAGGGCGGAGTCGACGCCACCGGACATGCCGATCACGACCTTCTGGAACTGCTGCTTGTGGATGTAGTCGCCGGTACCGAGCACCACCGCCGCGTAAATTTCGGCGGCGCCGTCGAGTGGGGTCTCGATGCGGGGGGCGATCTTCGGCCTGGTCCGTTGCGTGACTAATGCCGCGAGCGGCACCTCAGTCACCTCGAGCTCCAGCCGTGCCGCGCCTTCGGCCTCATAGTGGATCTTCTCGTGGGGCCGGTGGAAGGGAGTGGTGCCCATGTCGACGTCGTACACAAGCAGGTCCTCTCGAAATGACGACGCGTGCGCGAGCAGCTCGCCGCGTGGGCCGAAGATCACGCTGTTGCCGTCGAATACAAGCTCGTCCTGGCCGCCGATGAGGTTTATGTAAGCGACGAATGCCCCGTAGTCCGCGGCGCGGCCCGCGACCATCTCTTCGCGCGGCCCGCGCTTGCCGGCGGAATAAGGCGAACCGTTGATGTTGATCAGCAGCTCGGCGCCATGCTGGGCCTGCCATGCCATCGGGCCGGACGGATACCAGCAGTCCTCGCAGATCGACACGCCGACTTTGATGCCTGAGAGCTCGAAGATCGGACATCGGTGGCCGGCCGCGAAATAGCGCTGCTCGTCGAACACCCCATAGTTGGGCAGGAACACCTTGTGGTAGACCGCCTTGATCTCGCCATCAGACATGAAGGCGGCGGCGTTGTAGAGGTCGCCATCCTCGTCGACGAAACCGACGACCGCCGAGATTCCCTTGGTGGCGTCGGCCACGACCTGCAGCCGCTTCAGGTTGTCGCGGACGAACCCAGGCTTGAGCACGAGGTCTTCGGGCGGGTAGCCGGTGATCGCCAGCTCGGGAAAGGCGACGATGTCGACGCCCTGGTCGCGGGCGCGCCCGATCCAGTCGGTGATCAGGCGCGTGTTGCCCTCGAGGTCGCCGACGATGGTGTTGATCTGTGCCAGCCCGAGCCGGATCTGCCGCTCCACACGCTCATGCTAGCTACGATTTGTCTCACCCATGAGCTACTTCGATCGACTGCGCGCGCTCTCGAAAGAGCGGCACACGCTCCTGTGTGTCGGACTCGACCCCGATCCCGAGCGCATCGCAGGCGGCGCGGCGGGCGCGCTCCGGCACTGCCGAGAGGTCGTGCGTCAGACCGAGGAGCACGTGTGCTGTTTCAAACCCAACAGCGCTTTCTGGGAGCAGTACGGCCCCGACGGCTGGCAGGCACTCCTGGAGCTACGCGATGAAGCACCGAAGACGCCATTTCTCTTCGATGCCAAGCGCGGTGACATGGGCAACACCATGCGCGCCTACGCGCTCACTGTTTTTAAGACGATGGCGATGGACGCCGCCACAGTGAACCCGTATCTCGGCGCCGATTCGATCGAAGAGTTCACTCGTTACGAGGATCGCGGTGTGTACGTCGTGTGCCGATCCTCAAATCCCGGCGCCGCCGACCTGCAGCACCTGGACGCCGAGGGCAGGCCGCTGTACAAGCGCGTCGCAGAGCTGGCCGAGCGCCTCAACGCTCACGGCAACGTCGGCCTGGTCGTCGGCGCCACCGCCCCGGCAGAGATCGCAGACGTGCGTCGCTCGTCGCAAATGCCGTTCCTCATCCCGGGCATCGGCGCGCAGGGTGGGGACCTCGAGGGCTCCGTGCGGGCGGCCTGGAATGGCGATCCCGCCTCTTGCCTGGTGTCGGCAAGCCGAAGCGTCATGTTCGCCGAGAACCCGGCGCGGGAGGCGGCCAAGGCGAAGGACGCGATCAACGCGGTGGTGGGCGCCCTGCGATGAGCGAGCAGAGGCACACGGCTCGCCTGGTCCTCAGGGGTCACATCATCGACTCGATGATCCTGCCCCAGGTCATGGACCTGGTCATGGACCAGGGCGGCAACTTCACCATCGAAGAGCTCAAGGTCGGGCAGCACAAGACCGACACCTCGATCTGTCGAATGGAGGTGGTGGCGTCTTCGGCGGAGCAGCTCGACCGCATCGTGCGCCAGGCCCGCGCCCTGGGCGCGACGGCTGAGTCGGAAAAGCCGGCCCAGCTGAAGAAGGTAACCAAGGAAGGAGTGTTCCCGGAAGGCTTCTACTCGACGAGCAACCTGCCGACCGAGGTTCTGATCGGCAACCACTGGGCGGTAGTCGAGGACATAGAGATGGACTGCGCGATCGCGGTCGACTCCAAAGCCGGCAGCGCGCGATGCATCGTGTTTCAGGGCGCGAAGCCCGGCACAGACGTAGTCGTCGGCCACGAGGGCGTGAGGGTCACGCCGCTCGAGCGATCGCGGCAGACGGAGATCTTCACCTTCATGGCCAGCGAGGTCTCGGCCGAAAAGCCAAAGAAGGTACTGATCGGCGCGATCGCCGAGGAGATGAAGCAGATCCGGAAGGCAGGCGGTCGCATCGTCGTGGTCGCAGGTCCCGCCGTCGTCCACACCGGGGCGGGGCGCTACCTGTCTCGGCTCATCGAGCTCGGGTACGTGCAGGTCCTGTTCGCCGGCAACGCCCTGGCCGTGCACGACGTGGAGTCGGCGCTGTTTGGGACAGCGCTGGGCGTCAACGTCGAGAGCGGCCTCGCCATCGAGCACGGGCACGAGCACCACATGCGGGCAATCAATCGTGTCCGGGCGGCAGGGGGCCTGCGACAGATGGTCGAAAGCGGGCAGCTCACCTCGGGGGTGATGAAGTCAGCGATCGACCACGGGGTCGAGTTCGTCCTCGCCGGTTCCGTGCGTGACGACGGGCCGCTGCCCGATGTGATCACCGACATGGTCCAGGCGCAGCAGGCCATGCGCGCCGCCCTGCACGGTGTCCGGATGGCGTTGATGCTATCGACGATGCTGCACTCGATCGCCACCGGCAATATGCTGCCGGCGGGTGTGCGCACCGTCTGCGTGGACATCAACCCGGCAGTCGTCACCAAGCTCGCCGACCGCGGGAGCTGGCAGTCGATCGGCCTGGTGACGGATGTCGAATCCTTCTTGCGCGAACTGGCCCTGGTCATAGAAACTGGGGCCCATGGCTAAAGGACGCAACAAGCAGGGACGCGAGGTCAAGAAGAAGAAGAAGGCCAAGGGGCCTGGCAGTCAGGCGCCCGCGGACGCGCAGTTTCGGCACCACTCGGTGGTGACGAGCCAGCCGGAGCCGGCCCCGAAACCGCCCGAGTAGTCCCGTCGACCCGGCTCGCTAGGCCCGCGCGCTCTCTCCGCCGCGCGGTCGACGCGGCCATATCCGCGCAGCCGCGAACAATAGAAAGAGGCCGAACAGGCCGCCCAGCGCGCGTTGTGGCAGCCACAATGCGAGCGAAGCGCCCACCAGGGCAGCCGGAACGCCCGCAGCTCCCATCCACGCGGCCGCGCGAACGTCGAGGTCACCACTTCGGTAGTAGGTCAAGGCGCCGATCGCCGCGGTGGGGAGGATGGCGGCGAGCGACGTTCCCTGGGCGATGCGCTGGCCGACTCCAAATCCCAGCGCCAGGAACGGGACCACGAGGATTCCGCCGCCGACGCCCGTCAGACCGCTCACGACCCCAACCACCAAACCCCCGGCGGTGATGATCGCGAAGTCCCGCGGCTCGAAGACCCGCACAGCGGTGCCCACCAGCTGCGGCGCCGTCCCGACGATGGCGTCGTAGACCTCCTTGACGCCGACCCCGACCAGGACGATGGCGACGATCACCTTGAGCGCGGTGTCAGAGATCCTGCGGGCGGCCATGGCCCCAACGAGGGCCCCGATCGTTCCGCCCACCGCGAGGTAGAAAGCGACGCCCAGGTCGACCTGCGGGGTGCCGGGACCGAAGTAGTACCTCGCCGCGGCCACGATCGCGATCGGCAGGATGGCCGCGAGCGAGGTGCCGCTCGCCCGATGCTGGTCGCTGCCTGACCACATGACCTGGAGCGGGACCATGACGAAGCCGCCGCCGACGCCCAGCAGTCCCCCGGCGAAGCCCCCAAGGCCGCCGATCGCGGCATCGATGCGCGGGTTGGTCGATTTGCGCGAGCCGATCAACTGACTACGAGAGCCGGCCGACGTACAGGTTCACAACCTCCTCGTCATCGAGCAGCTTCTGGCCAGGCCCCTCGAGGCGGTTCTGCCCGAGCACGAGCACGTAAGCCCACTGTGCGTGCCGGAGCGTTTCGCGTGTGTTCTGCTCGATCACGAGCACGGCGACATTGGTCGCCTTGATGGCCTCGATTCGCTCCCAGATCAGACCCTGGAACTTTGGTGCGAGGCCCGCGCTGGGCTCGTCCAGGATGAGCACGGGGGGGTCGACCATCAACCCTCTCGCCAGCGCGAGCATGGTTCGCTGGCCTCCGCTCAACGTGTTGGCCCTGCGGTGGGACGAGGCCGCCAGATCGGGGAAGAGCTTGAAAAGCTGCTCGATCCTCTCGCGCACACCGGCCTTGCGGCTGTAGCCGCCCATGTCGAGGTTCTCGCGGATCGTGAGCTCGGGGAAGACGTTCGCGACCTGGGGCACGTAGGCGACGCCCTTGCGCACGAGCTTCTCGGCCGGCAGCCCGGTGACATCGACGCCTAACACCTTGACGCTGCCGGCGGTGGGGCGGATCAGCCCAGCGATCGCCTTCAGAAGTGTCGACTTGCCCGCGCCGTTGGGACCGACGATGGCGGTGATGGCGCCGCGGTTCGCCGCGATGCTCACGCTTTCGATCACCGGAGGTCCGCCGTAGCCCGCCGTGAGCCCAACGACCTCGAGGGCGGGTGCGTCAGACGTCACGTGACCATTTCGCCCAGATACGCGTCGACGACATCCTGGTTCGAACGCAGCGAATCGAACGAACCTTCCGCGATCACGGCGCCCTGCGCCATCACGATCACGTGCTCGGTCACCCGCTTGATGAAGGGCAGGTTGTGCTCGACGACGATGACGGAAGTACCAGCCGCGATGAACGCTTCGATGGCGAGGGCCATGCGCTCTCCCAACACCGGGTTTACGCCGCCCATCGGCTCGTCGAGGATCACGAGCTCTGGCGCGGCCATGCGGATACGAGCGAACTCCAAGAGCCGCTTCTGGCCGCCGCTGAGATTGCCGGCGCGCTCATTGCGGAGCGCCAAAAGGCCGAACTCGTCGAGGATCTCGCGAGCTCTGGATAGTTCGTCCGCGGCCGTGTTCCGCTGGGCGCCCCGCAAGCCGAGAAGGCCGCCCACGAAACTCTCCCGGCCCGAATCCCACCGCGCCATAACCACGTTTTCGAGCACGGTGAGCCCGGGCCACTCGCGTGGGGATTGGAACGTGCGCATGAGTCCCAGGCGTGATATGCGATGGGGGGGAAGGCCTTGGAGCGCCATGCCCTTGAAGAGGACCGTCCCACTGTCGGGCAGCTTGAAGCCGGAGATGAGGTCGATCGCGGTGCTCTTGCCCGCGCCGTTCGGCCCTATGAGTCCGGTCACCTGCCCCAAAGGAGCCCGGAACGAGCAGCCGTCGACCGCGACCACGCCTCCGAAACGCTTGGTCAGCCCTCGCACCTCGAGCGCCGAGGTAGTGGCCGGCGCGCTCAAGCCTTTAGGGGTCCTCGCGAACTCAAGGCGAAGCCTCAGAGTTCGTGGTGATTATCCGGGGCGTGATGTCGGGTGCCGCCTGGCGGTCGACGAACCGTCGCTCCGGTAGCAGTCCTTGCGGCCGGAAGCGGAGGAAGAGCACGAGCACGAGGCCGATCACCACCCCGCGCATCGCCAGCAGGACCTGCGGGTGGTGGGTGTTCAGGTCACCGAGAACCGGTATCTGGGGCAGGAACCTGGTGGATTCCTGGACCAGGACGCCCATGATCAGAACGCCCAGAGTCACACCCCGAATGTTGCCGCGGCCGCCGACCAAAACCGCCGCGTACAGCACGATCACTTCGATCGGTGCCCAAGCCGAAGGGTTGAACGCGCTGAGGTAGGCGGCGAAGAGCGCTCCCCCGAAGCCGCCAAGGGCTGCGCCCAGGACGTAGCCCTTGAGCTTCAACCGGTAGATGTCCCGCCCGAAGGCGGCCGCCGCGCGCTCGTCCTCGCGGAGCGTGCGCAGGGCCAGACCGAAGCGGCTGCTGGATACGCGCGCCATCAAGATATAGACGAGGACGAACATGACCAGGCTGAGGCCGAGAAAGAAGTACTGATAGGAGTTGTAGTCGAGACCGAGGACGTCCCCCATCGGGTCGAAGAGCCCTGACAGACCGTTGTACCCGTTGAACAGAGGGACGAACTGGCCGGCGATCACGTACATGACGTAGACGGCGCCCAAAGTCACGATCGAGAAATAGATGCCGCGCAGATGGCGCAAAGCGATCGACCCGACGACGAGGCTGACCGCCATCGCGGTGATGACCGCGATCACGACTGCCAGGGGATAAGGCAGCTGAAGGCCGAGGATGTACTGCGCCGGCGGCGTGGCCGAGGCCGGGCCGATGGTGAGGACCAGGGTCATGTACGCGCCCACCGCGATATAGCCGTAGTAGGCGAGGTCGAAGTCGCCAGACCAGCCCCAGATGACGTTGAGGCCGAGGGCCATGATTCCGAAGATCGCCCCCTCGGTCAGGATGGAGACGAGATATGCGGTCATTCGAAGACCGTTCTCCTGGCGCTGGTGAAGAGTCCTCGCGGGCGGACCAGGATCACGATTGCCAGGATCGCGAATGCAAACGCAAGGTTGTAGCTCGCGCTGATATAGCCGCCTACAAATGGAACCGGGAGCGCGGGCAGCACCTCGAGGATGATCCCCACGATGACCGCTCCGGCCACGGTGCCCACCGCCCGGCCCAAGCCACCCGCGACCGCGGCAGTGAGCGTGATGAGGAAAAAGCCAAACCCGAAGTAGGGGGTGAACGAGCCGACAAAAGCCGCGAGCACGAACCCCGCGTAGCCTGCGATGAGACCGGCCAGGAAGAATGTCGACGCCGCCACCCTCGTCGCGTTGATCCCGCTGACGCGGGCCAGCTCGCGATTTTGCGACACCGCGCGTAGGGCCTTGCCGAACTTCGTGCGCGAGATGATCAGGAAGAGCACGACGGTAATCGCGATTGCCGAGGCAACGATCTCTTCATCGAGAGGAGTGAACAGGAACGGCCCAACCTGATGGGGTGCCCCGGGATCGAGCGTATAGGCGACGTTGGCCGCCCCAAAGAAGATGACCAGCGTGTTCTGGATGACGAACGACATCCCCAGCGTGGCGATGAAAATCACCGTCGGGGTGGCGCCGAATCGGATGAACGGCCCGATCAGGCTCGAGTACATCGCCAGGGCCACGACCCCGCCCGCCAACGCCGCCGCGATCGCGGCGATGATCGCGCTCCCAGTCCTCTGGTGCGTGAGGTACGCGGCGTATGCCCCCACGGTCAGGATCTCGCCGTGGGAGACGTTGGCGACGTTCGTCACCCCGTATTCGAGCGTGAACGCGACCGCCGACAGGGCGAGGATCGACGCCGTCACGATCCCGAACCCAAGCGTCAGCAGCACAGCGACGGGCTCAGAGAGACCGCTCGATCAGCTAACTCTCCGTCGCAAGCTCAGGGCGTCGCCTTGGCGAGCGCGGCCGCATCCAGAACCAGGATCTGGTCCTGCTGGCCGGTGCCGGGGTTCTGCTGGAACGCGGCATACGGCCCGAAGACGTTGTGGTACTGGTTGTAGTCAAGCGGTCCGCTGGCGCCCTCGTAGTTGATCTTGGTGCCGGCCTTGATCATCGCGTAGCAGGTCGAGTACGTGTAGCACGCTGTGCCGGGCGGGTTGGTCACGCTAATCATCGCCGCGTTGATGTCGGGTCCGAGGATGCTGTTGGCCTTGTCAATCGCCAGCGCCTGGCTGATGACCGAGTCATACGCGTAGTTGGCGTTGGCGAGCGCCGGCGTGTTGCCCAACAGCCTGTTGAACTCGTCGGTGGCCGCGCCCGAGACGGACGTGCCGTAAACGGAGATGAGGTGGTCGTGCGCCACCTGGTATCCGATGGCCTTCAAGTAGTCATCGCCACCGGTCACGTCAGTGCCGACGAACGGGATGGCCAGGTTGTCCTGCGATTGGAAGTTCCGGAAGAGCACCGCTGCAGTCGGGGCGTCGGTCTGCGTGAAGATCACGTCGGGCTTGTCAGCGATCACCTGTTGGACGGTCGTCTGGTAGGAGGTCTGCGCTGGGGAAATCGTGTAGCTCTTGACTACCGTGCCACCGAGCTTGGTAAAGGTGGCTGTGATCGGCGGAGGGAATGTCTGCGCGGCGATGTCGGCGTAGAAGACCAGGTCTGCCTTTCGGTAGCCCTTGTTGTACGCGTACAGCGCCATCGCGACGCCGAGCTGTGAGTCCGAGGGGCTGTCCCTCCACAGATACTGGTTGGGGTTCTTGTCAAACGCGGTGCTGCCGCCCTGGAACTGGGTCGGGACCTTGGCCGAGGTCACGATCGGAGCGACGGCGTTGATCTCCTGGGTCTCGGGGCCGATGATTCCCACCACGTTGGTGGCGGCGAGCAGCTGCCGCACCGCCACGGCGCCGTCAGCCTCATCGCACTGGGTGTCGGCGTGGCTGATCGTCAGCTGCTGGCCGAGGATGCCGCCGCCGGCGTTGATCGCTTGCATCGCCACCTGGGAGCCCTGGAGCATGGCCTGACCAAGGCTCGCGAGGCTGCCGGTAAAGCAGGACAGCACGCCCATGTTCACCGGGCCGGTGGGGAGGTGGGACGTGGAGGTGCTGCCGCCGCCGCAGGCCGCGAGCACGAACGCCGCCCCGACGGAGCTCGCCATGGCGCGCCAGGCGCCTGCTCGTCGATCGGTATTCCCGAGGCTGACGGTCATCACTCGTCCCTCCCGCGCAGTCGCAAAGCTCAGCCGGCTCCGGCCGAGATTAGTCCAGGCCTGCCGCCCTGTCAATGGTTGGACCACTAGACCTGTAGCCTGATAGACTCGGCCGCGACAGTCCAATGGGCGCGCCATCCGCCGCCGCGCTCCGGCCTCTCGAGCGCAGCCGCCGTCTTTACGAGGACGTCGGCGTGCGTCTGGGCGAGTTCGTGCGGGAGTCTGGAATGTCGCCTGGGGACCAGTTCCCAGCCGAGCGCGAGCTGGCACAGCGGCTGCAGGTGAGCCGGACCTCGGTGCGCCAGTCGTTCGTGGTCCTGCAGGCGTTGGGCTTCGTCGACGTCCGCCATGGGGAGGGGGTGTTCCTGCGCCGGACCCGCGGCTTTGGGGAGTCGCTCGCGAAGCTGCTCGAGCGGCGCCGGCGGCTGCCGGAGGTGCTCGAGGCGCGTGAGGCTCTCGAGGTCAAGCTGGCGGAGCTTGCCGCCGCTCATCGTGGCCGAGCCGACCTGGACGCGATGCGAGCGGCGCTCACGCGGATGGAGGCTGAGATCGTCGCCGGCGCTTTGGGCACCGAAGGCGATGCGGCCTTCCATCACGCGATCGCGATCGCGGCCGGCAACCAGATCCTGCTGCACCTGATCGACGCCATGGCTGATGTCATCCAGGAAAGCCGCGTCGAGTCACTCAGCGAACCAGGTCGGCCGCCGCGGTCTCTCCAGGCCCACCGGCGCATCCTGGCCGCCATCGAGGCCGGCAGCAGAGAGCTTGCGGCCGAGGCGATGCGGCTGCACCTGAGAGTCGTGGCTGACGTCTCGCTGCTGAGGTGGCAGCCGGAACCCTCTGACGGTGCCGGCGCCCGGGCTTAGCGTGCAACGCGGCGCTCCATTGCCTCTGGCGGGAATCCGCGTCCTCGACTTCACCCACGCGCTGGCCGGGCCTTACTGCACGATGATGCTCGGCGACCTCGGCGCCGACGTGGTGAAGATCGAGCCTCCGACAGGCGACCATTCGCGCCAGTGGGGCCCGCCGTTCATCGAGGGCGAGTCTTCCTACTTTCTCTCCATCAACCGCAACAAGCGCAGCGTCGTCCTCGACCTGAAGAGCCCGGTGGCCCTCGCGGTGGCGAAGGGGCTCGCCATGGCAGCCGACGTCGTGGTGGAGAACTTCAAGCCCGGCACTATGGCTCGACTGGGGCTGGATGCCGCGCAGCTCCAGGTCATCAAGCCCGCGCTGGTCTACGCGTCGATCAGCGGCTTCGGCCAGAACCAGCCGACATTGGCGGGCTATGACCAGATCGCGCAGGGAACGTCGGGCATGATGAGCGTGAACGCGGCGCCCGACGGCCCTCCGACGAAAGTTGGTGTGCCCATCGGAGACATCACGGCCGGCATGTTTGCATCGCAGGCCATCCTCGCAGCGCTGGTCGAAAGGGCCATCACCGGCAAGGGCCGTCTCATCGATGTGGCGCTCAACGATTCTCTGCTCGCGCTCTTCACCTACCAGGCCGGTCGGTACTTCGCAACGGGCGAGGTCCCCAAGCAGGAAGGCAACTACCACCCCACCATCGCCCCGTACGGCACATTCGCGGTCAGCGATGGCTTCATCAACGTCGCGGTTGCCACCGATGCGCAGTTCGCCCGGTTCTGCGAAGCGATCCGCGCTCCGGAGCTGGCAGACGATGCGCGATTCACGACCAACGCTCAGCGGCAGGCGGCGCGGCCGGACCTGGTCCACGCGATCGAAGCCCACCTCAAGGAGGACACTCGGGAGAAATGGTTGGCACGCTTCGAACAGTTCTCGATTCCCGCCGGCCCGATCCTCAATATCGAAGAGGCCTTCGCCAGCCCGCTCGCCACCGCGCGCGAAATGCGCGTGAAAATCGAGCACCCCAAGGCCGGTCGGATCAACCAGGTCGGCGCGCCCTGGAAGATCGATGACGAATCGAGCCCCATCCGGATGCCGCCGCCGCTGCTGGGGCAGCACACGCAGGAGGTCCTGAACGAATGGCTGGACCGCTGACAGGCGTGCGCGTGGTGGAGGTCGGCAACTACATGGCGGCGCCGTTCTGCGCGATGCAGCTCGCCGACCTCGGTGCGGAGGTCATCAAGGTCGAGCACCCCGACGGTGGCGACCAGGTGCGCCAGTCGGCGCCGCTGATCGACGGGGAAGGCTCGGCTTTCATGCGTCTGAACCGGAACAAGCGGTCGATGGCTCTCGATCTGAAGACGGACCAGGGCAAAGAGATCTTCCGCAAGCTCGTGGGTACTGCGGACGTGGTGGTGGAAAACCTGCGCCCCGGGACGATGAAGGACCTTGGGCTCGACTACGAGAGCCTCGAGCGAATCAACCGCCGGCTGATATACGTCGCGGCGTCCGGTTGGGGCCAGGACGGCCCGCTGCGCGATCAGCCCGGGATGGACATCATGGCCCAGGCCCGCTCGGGCCTCATGAGCATCACGGGCACGCCAGGGGGCGAACCGGTAAAGGTGGGCGTGCCTGTCTGCGACCTCGTGTGCGCCCTCTACGGCGCGCTGGCGGCGGTCGCGGCGTTGTACTCGCGAGGCGTTGACGGCCAGGGTCAGTTCATAGACGTGTCCCTCCTCGAGGCAGGAGTCTCGCTCGCGATCTGGGAGGCCGGCAGCTTTTTTGCGACTGGTGAAATTCCTCAACCCTCAGGCTCCGCGCATCAGAGCGCCGCCCCCTATCAGGCTTTCCGCGCCGCGGACGGCTGGCTCACGATCGGCGCCACCACGCCGCCGAACTGGAAGGCGCTTTGCGAGGCGCTCGGCCTGCAGGACCTCCTCGAAGATGAGCGCTACGCCAGCGCAAGCCTCCGCCATCGCAACCGCGAGGCGCTGGCCTCGATGATCGAGTCGATCACGTCGACCCAGCCCACCGTGCACTGGCTGCGGGTGCTCGGCGAGGTGGGAGTGCCGTGCGCGCCGATCGAGGACTTCGGTCAGGTCTTCACCGACCCTCACCTGCTCGCCCGGAACTACTACTGGGATGCGCCCCATCGAACTGCGGGACCAGTGCGCCAGCTCGGCTCGCCTATGCGCTTTTCCCGGACTGCAGTCCGGCGCGACACCGCAGGCCCGTTGCTCGGTGAGGATTCGGCGCAACTGCTTGCGGAACTCGGCTACGGACCAGCTCAGGTCAGAGAGCTCATCGACAGGCGGGTGGTGAAAGCTTCATGAACGCGCCGGCCGACGAGCTGATCGTGGAGCGAAAGGGCGCGATCGTGTGGATCACTTTCAACCGGCCCCAGGCGCGCAACGCTCTTACGTGGAATATGTACAGCCGGCTGGAGACCGCCTGCCACGAGACCAACGCCGATCGCACCGTGCGCGCAGTCGTGTTGACCGGCGCCGGCGGGCAGGCCTTTGTGGCCGGGACCGATATCGGTCAGTTCCGAGGTTTCAAGACAGAACAGGACGCGCTCGACTACGAGGCTCGGGGAAACGTCGTGATGCGCACGCTCGAATCTGTGCGCGTCCCCACGATCGCCGCGATCGCCGGCGCATGCACTGGGGCGGGAGCGGCAATCGCCGCGTGCTGCGACCTTCGCATCGCCTCGCCGTCGGCGCGATATGGGTTCCCAATCGCGCGCACGCTCGGCAACTGCCTGTCGATGGCCAACTACGCGCGCGCTGCCGCCCTGATCGGGTTCGCGCGATTGAAGGACCTGATCATGCGCGCGCGGCTCATGGATGCCCAGGAGATGTTGGCGTGCGGGCTCGTTTCCGAGGTGACACGTGACGAGGATTCACTGCTTACTCGGGCGCAGTCGCTCGCGGACGAGGTCGCTTCGATGGCTCCGCTAACTCTCTGGGCCACGAAGGAGGCGCTGCGCCGGGTTCGCGACACGCTGATCCCCGAAGGCGCCGACTCCGACCTGATCGTGGCCTGCTACACATCGAAGGACTTCAAGGAAGGCGTGGAAGCCTTCATGGCCAAGCGCAAGCCGAACTGGAAGGGGGAGTAGGGGGGATCCAGGCTCGCAACTTTTACCGGTCTGTCTCTTGACACGATGACGCGCCGCGGCGTAGCGTCCGTGTGGCAGAACGGTACGTACCAGTACCAGGACGTTGTGAAGACAGCCGCAGGCCCCGGAAGCGTTCAGAAAACAGGAGAGAGATGGTTTCCTTCGAGCTGACCGACGAGCAGCGTGAGATCAGGGATTGGGTCCACAGCTTCGCGGAGAAGGAGATCCGCCCCGTCGCCCACCAGTACGACGAGTCCGAGGAGTTTCCGTGGCCGGTGGTCAAGAAGGCGGCCGAGGTGGGGCTCTACGGGGTCGAATTCCTGCAGCAGACGTACGCCGACACCACCGGGATCATGCCCGCCCTCGTCGCCGAGGAGCTGACCTGGGGCTGCGCCGGCATCGCGCTCGCGATCCAGGGCACCGGCCTTCCGATTGCCGCCATCTTTTCGCAGGGCACCCCAGAGCAGATCGCGACGTGGATCCCCGCATGCTTCGGCACCGTTGAGAAGCCCGCGCTGGGCGCTTTCGCCGTGACGGAGCCGGAGGCCGGGTCTGACGTTTCGTCGATGAAGACGCGAGCCGTGCGATCGAACGGCAGCTGGGTGATCAATGGCCAGAAGATCTTCATCACCAACGGTGGCATCGCCGACGTCCACGTCGTGGTCGCGTCGGTCGAGCCCGAGCTGGGGGCGCGCGGGCAGGCTAGCTTCGTCGTCCCGCCTGGCACCAAGGGCATCCGCCAGGGCAAGAAGGAAAAGAAGATGGGCATCCGCGCTTCGCACACAGCCGAGGTGCTGCTCGAGGATTGCACGATCCCGCTCGAGAACGTGCTCGGCGGGATGGAGAAGCTGGAGGCAAGGCTGGCGCGCGCGAGAGAGGGCACGCACCAGCGCGCGTCAGGTGCACTGAGGACGTTCGAGCTGTCGCGGCCGATCGTTGGCGCCCAGGCGCTGGGGATCGCACGGGCTGCGTTCGAGTTCGCTCTCCATTACGCGAAGGAGCGCAAGCAGTTCGGCCGCGCGCTGATCGAGAACGAGGCGATCGCATTCATGCTCGCCGACATGGCGACAGAGATCGAGGCCACTCGCGCGCTCATCTGGCGAGCGTTGTGGGAGGGCCGCAACGGCGGTGAGTTCAAGAAGGCCGAGGGCTCGATGGCCAAGCTGAAAGCCGGCGAGGTCGCGGTCAAGGTCACGGAGCAGGCGATCC
>CATPBF010000081.1 GCA_955652585.1 Candidatus Dormiibacterota bacterium
GATTTGATGAGACCAAGCTGCTCCGGAAAGCGACCGAGCTCAGCGTCAGGCGCTTCCACAACGCCTGCATGCACGCTCGGCATGCGGCCAACCCGGAGGGTTTCGTGAACGAAGAGAAAGAGGGCGTAGAGGCGCGGAGCCTGACCCTGACCACCGCCGACGATGGTGTCGTCCTCGTTTCGGGCATCCTCGACAAGGTCGGGGGCGCCGCGCTGCGCACGGCGCTGGAGCCATTGGCCAAGCGCGCGGGCAAGGGCGACCATCGCAAACTCGATCGGCGGCTGGGCGATGCGCTCGTCGACCTCTCGATGCATGCGCTCGACAACGGCGTGCCGAGCCGGCGCCCGCACCTCCAGGTCACCACTTCGCTGGAAACGCTCCTCGGTCTATCTGGAGCGCCGGCGGCGGAAATGGAGTTCTCACTCCCGATCTCGGCCAAGGCGGTGGAGCGACTGGCGTGCGACTGCAGTGTCACTCGCATCCTGCTCGACTCCGAGTCCATGGTCATCGACGTTGGGCGCGCGAAGCGAGTGGTCTCGGGCCCGCAGGCTAAGGCGCTGAAGGTTCGCGATCGCGGCTGCACCTGGCCCGGTTGCGACCGGCCGGCAACCTGGACGTCGGCGCACCACGTCGTCCACTGGATCCATGGTGGGTCAACCGATCTGCCCAACCTCGTCCTTCTCTGTTATCGGCATCACTGGATGGTTCATGAGGGCAATTGGCAGATAGTGCGCAGCGATGATGGGTGCATCCACACCATTCCCCCACTGATGGGATTTGGGTCGCGATCGCGGGGACCGGATTAGGCCCCCTGTCGAACGTCCGTTCGCCTTAGAATTAGATGTCCCGTGACCTCCCGCTTTCGTGTCGACGCACCCTTCAAGCCCGCCGGGGACCAGCCGGAGGCCATCGAACAGCTTGTCAACGGTGTGCAGTCCGGGCTCACGCAGCAGGTCCTCCTGGGGGTGACCGGCAGCGGCAAGACGAACGTCATGGCCTGGGCGGTGGAGCAGCTGCAGCGGCCGGTCCTGGTCCTCAGCCCGAACAAGACGCTGGCCGCGCAGCTCTGCGCGGAGTTCCGGCGACTGCTGCCGGACAACGCCGTCGAGTACTTCGTGAGCTACTACGACTACTACCAGCCCGAGGCTTACATCGCGCGCACCGATACGTACATCGAGAAGGACTCGAGCCGCAACGACGAGATCGATCGCATGCGCCACTCGACCACGCAGTCGCTGATCACCCGTCGCGACGTGCTCGTGGTGGCCAGCATCAGCTGCATCTACGGCGTCGGCTCAGTCGAGGACTACATGGGCGAATCGCTGAAGGTCGAGAAGGGCCAGCAGATCCGCCGCGAAGTGTTCCTGCGCAAGCTCACCGAGATGCTTTACGAGCGCAACGACTACGACCTCGCGCGCCTGCGCTTCCGTGTCCGCGGCGACGTGGTCGACCTCGTGCCCGCCAACGAGGAGAAGGTTTTTCGCGTCGAGTTCTTTGGTGACGAGGTCGAGCGGATCCAGGAGCTGGACGCGGTCACGGGCGAGATCCTCGGCACGCGCGACGAGTTCACGGTCTTTCCCGCCTCCCATTACGTCACGCCCGCGGACAAGCTGCGGCTCGCGATGGTGGATATTGAGGCGGAGCTGGACGAGAGGTGCAAGTGGTTCGACGAGCACGGCCGCCTGCTCGAGGCGCAGCGCTTGCGCCAGCGCACGAACTTCGACCTCGAGATGATGCGCGAAACCGGAACCTGCGCGGGAATCGAGAACTACTCCCTGCACCTCACGCGCCGGCGGCCAGGCGATGCGCCTTACACGTTGATGGACTTTCTGCCCGACGACACGATCATCTTCGTCGACGAGTCGCACGTGGCCGTGCCTCAGATCGGTGGCATGCTCGGTGGCGACCGGTCGCGGAAGGCGGCGCTGGTGGAGTACGGGTTCCGGCTGCCAAGCGCATTCGACAACCGTCCGCTGAGCTTCGAGGAATGGGAGGAGCGGGCGCAGAAGGTGGTCTACGTCTCGGCCACGCCTGGAGCGTATGAGCTGCGGCGGTCGCAGAGGACGGTGGAGATGGTCGTGCGCCCGACGGGCCTCGTCGATCCGACCGTCGAGGTGCGGCCGACGGCGGGCCAGATCGACGACCTCCTCGCGGAGGTCAAGCACCGCGCGGAACTCGGGCATCGGTCGCTGGTGACCACGCTCACGAAGCGGTTTGCCGAGGACCTGGCCGACTACTTGCGCGAGTACGGCGTCAAGGTCCGATACCTCCACTCCGAGCTCGATGCGATGGAGCGGATCAGCGTCCTAACCGACCTTCGAACGGGGGCGGTCGACGTGGTTGTCGGAATCAACCTGCTCCGCGAAGGGCTCGACCTGCCCGAGGTCGCCTTCATCGGCATCCTCGACGCGGACAAGGAGGGCTACCTCCGGGCGTACAGGTCCTTCATCCAGATCATCGGACGCGCCGCGCGCAACGTGGAAGGGCACGTGGTGATGTATGCCGACAAGATCACCGACTCGATGCGCCAGGCGCTGGACGAGACCGAGCGCAGGCGCGACCGGCAGATCGCTTACAACACCGAGCGCGGCATCACCCCGGAGACTGTGAAGAAGGCCATCTACGCGCTCGACATCCAGGACAAGGACATCCAGGCGGATGCGGTGGAGCTGATGATCGGCGCCGGCGTGCCGCGCGAGGACCTGCTCGCGATCGTGCGCGACCTCGAGAAGGAGATGCGCCGGCTGTCGAAGGAATTGCAGTTCGAGGACGCGGCCCGCGTGCGCGACCGGATCATCGCGCTGCGCAAGCGTTTGTCAGGCGAGGAGTCGGTCAAGGAGGATGACGCCGATGTCGCGCTCGCCATCGCCGCGGCGCCAAAGCAGCGCACGATGGTTCGGAACTGGAGGAAAACGCGACGGGGCCCGTAAAGAACGTTCGCCGCGCGCAGGCCCTCCTGGCGGCCAAGCCTGACGGATGGATGGAGACTTTGGGCGCGCGCATTACCGAAGCAGAGCCCGGCCGCGTCGTGCTCGAGCTCGAGGCGGGTCCTCAGCACCGGCATGGAGGCGGCGTGGTGCAAGGTGGGGTCATCACCCAGATCGCGGACGCAGCCATGGGCATGTCGCTGGCCACGCTCCAGGAAGACGGCCTCTGGAACACCACCATCGAGCTCAAGATCAACTTCCTGCGGCCTGTCATCGATGGGCGGTTGCGGGCCGAAGGTCGCGTCATCGAGATGAAGCAAACCTTGCTCTTCAGCGAAGCCGACGTGGTCGACGATCGAGGACGCCTGGTCGCGAGGGCCTCCTCGACGTGCATGCCGGTCCCCGAGGGACAGGGCCGTGAGTGAGGTTACTCACGCTCCTTCGCCCGCCTGGGCGTGGCTCGGGCTCAAGCTGGTCGAGACGGGAGAGGGCACGGCTGTCGTGGAGATGGCGACGACCGAAGACATGGCCAACCACTCCGGCGTCGTGCAC
>CATPBF010000082.1 GCA_955652585.1 Candidatus Dormiibacterota bacterium
GGGTCGGATTAGGGCTTTTCGGCCTCGCGCTCCTGATCTTCTTCATCGCGAGCCCGATCGTTTGGTTCTTCACCGAGCAGCAGTGGTACGACTCCCTGGGCTTCAAGGACGTATTCACGACTCGCGTTTCCCTGCAAGTCGCGCTGGTCATCGGCGGGTTCGCGCTCGCCTTCACCTACCTGGTCGTGAACGTGATCATCGCGCTGCGCGTGCGCTCGGGACCGAGCCTGCGCGCGGTCGGGATCCGGCGCTCGAGCATTCGTGGCGCCGCCGCAGGCACAGCCCTGGGTGGGGCGGCCCTGGTGGCATTGGTCCTGTCAGGTGGTGCAGGCACCCAATGGCAGAACCTGGCCATGTTCCAGCACGCCAGGCCGACGGGCATAACCGACCCGGTGCTCGGGCAGGACGTCTCCTTCTATCTGCTGACGCTGCCATTCCTGCACTCGGTCGTCAACTGGGCGCTCGGACTCGGGTTCCTCACCCCGCTGCTGATCGGTTTCGTCTATGCGTGGCGTGGCGAAGCATTCGACCTCAACCTGAGCCCGCCCGCGATCGCGCACCTGTCGGCGCTGCTCGCGGTCTTCGCCGTCGTGCTGGCGGCGTGGATGTGGCTCGGCCGTTACGACCTTCTATATGCGCACAACAGCGACGTCGTCTGGGGTGCGGCCTACACAGACGTCAACGCCAGGCTGCCGATCGTGACGTTCCTGTCGGGCGCCGCGGTCGTTCTCGCCGGCGCGCTCCTCGTGAACGTCTGGCTGCGACGGCTCTGGCTCCCGGTGACGGCGGGGCTGGTCTGGGTGGCGCTCCTGCTGATCGGCCAGATCTATCCCGCGGTCGTGCAGACGGCCTTCACGACCCCGAATGCGCAGACCTACGAGCTGCCCTACATCAACCGCGAGATCGCCGGCACCCGCGCCGCGTACGGGTTGTCGAATGTGACCGTCAGCAACTTCACGGGCGATCAGCCGCTGACGCTGGCGGACGTCCAGAACGACCAGGTCACGATCAACAACCTTCGGCTGTGGGACTTTCCGCCACTGAAAGACACATACGAGCAGCAGCAGACCATTCGCACGTATTACACGTTCTACGACATCGGCATCGATCGCTACACCATCAACAACCAGCCCACGTCAATGGAGATCAGCGCGCGGGAATTCGATTTCAACAAGCTGCCCGACGCGGCCAAGAACTGGGTCAACCAGCACCTCCAATACACGCATGGGTATGGGGTCGCCGCCAGCCCGGTGAATGCGGTCGACAGCCAGGGCCTGCCTGTTTACGTGGTCGGCGACATCCCGCCCAAAGGCCAGCTGCCGATCACGCAGCCTGCCATCTACTTCGGAGAGGTCACCACCGGATACGCGCTCGCGCCCAACACCAACAAGGAGTTCGACTATCCGTCCTCCCCCGATGTCTACACGTCATACACGGGCACGCATGGGGTGCCGATGACGGCGGTGAACCGCGCCTTATGGTCGCTCAAGCTGGGTGACTTCAACCTGCTCGTCTCGGGTCAGGTCACCGACAAGACGCTCATGCTTTACCGGCGGCAGATCCTCGATCGCGTGGGCGAGTTGGCGCCTTTCCTCAGCTTCGACTCCTCGCCGTACCTGGTCATCGTCGATGGGCGCATTTACTGGATCGTCGACGCCTATACGACCGGGGCTACGTACCCGTATTCGCAAACGGTGCCGTTCCAGAACGGGAGGATCAACTACATCCGGAACTCGGTCAAGGTCGTCATCGATGCGTACGAAGGCACCGCGGTCTTCTACGTGATCGATCCCAAAGACCCGATCATCAGCGCGTACCAGGCCACGTTCCCAACCCTGTTCACCTCTATCGACGCGATGCCTCCCGGGCTGCGGGCTCACATCCGCGTGCCCGTCGATCTGTTCAATACCCAGGTCGGCATCTACGCGACGTACCACATCACCGACCCCAAGGTGTTCTTCGCTCGCGAGGACGTGTGGGACATCCCCACGGCGCAGGAATCGCCCGGCGCCCTGCCTACGCCCGTGTCTCCGTATTACGTGCTCTTCCGCCTACCCGGCGAGACAAACCCCGAGTACCTGCTCATCATGCCTTTCACTCCGCACGGCAAGAACAACCTCGTGTCGTGGATGGCCGTCCGCAACGACGGCGCTCAGTACGGGCAGTACGTGTCTTACGTCCTGCCGAAGGACAAGGTGATATTCGGCCCGCAACAGGTGGCCAACCTCATCAATCAAGACCCGGTCATATCCCGCGACTTCACCCTGTTCCACAGCAATGGATCGAACGTCCAGCAGGGCAACCTGCTCGTGGTTCCGATCGGCAACTCCTTCCTCTACTTCGAGCCCATCTACCTCAAGGCCACGTCAGGGTCGAGCATTCCCGAGCTCAAAAAGGTGATCCTGGCCGACCAGACCCAGGTCGTTTACACGGACACACTCCAGCAGGCCATCGACCAGCTGGTGGGAACCTCGACCGCGCCGCCGCCGACAACGCCGACCACCACTCTCACGCCGGCCCAGATTGCCCAGATCGCGGACCTGGTCACGCAGGCGAACGCGCATTACGCGGCCGCATACACCGATTTGAAGAACGGCGACTTGGCCGGTTTCGCCAATGAGATGAAGACCGTGGGCGACATTCTTCAGCAGCTGCAGCGGATCACTGGCACTGCGGCCGCGCCGACAGGCGGAGCCTCGCCCTCGCCCGGCCGCGCCTCTCCGTCGCCCTCACACTCACCGTAAGGGGACGAAGCGCACCGGGAACAGCGACCGCGATATCAAGTCTTCACCGCGACGTTGATAGAGGCGCAGGTCCTGGTGCTCGTCGGTGGACCTTCCGAGCGGGATCACGAGCCGCCCATCGGGAGCCAGCTGCTCGATCAGCGCCGGCGGCACATCGGGTGAGGCGGCCGCGACCAGGATGATGTCGTAAGGCGCGTAGGCGGGCCAGCCGAACGTGCCGTCTGCAACGGCCACCTCGACGTTGGAGTAACCGAGCCGCGACAGCGTCTCCGATGCATGCTCCGCCAGCGAGGGCTCGAGCTCGAGAGTGATCACGTGGCGCACGAGGCGGCTTAGAACCGCGGCCTGGTAGCCCGACCCGGTACCGACTTCAAGCGCGCGGTCCTCCGGCCTGGGCGCGAGCGCCTGGGTCATCAGCGCGACGACCAGCGGCTGGGAGATGGTCTGGCCGCAGTCGATGGCGAGGGCCCGGTTCTCGTAGGCGTGACGGCGCACTCGGCTGGAGAGGAACTCCTCGCGCGGAACCTCTGACATCACTTCGATGACACGCGGATCGGTGACGCCGTTGGGCAGCAGCTGCTCGGCGACCATTCTCTGCGCCGGTGTGCTCATGGATCGTAAGTGACGTGAGAGTACAATCTCGGCGTTTCCTTGGCGTCGTCGGTCCAGCTTCCCGTCCCAGAAAAATGGCGCCGCCCCGTCAGGCAGCGATCGCGCCTCGTTCGGCGATCGGGCCCGGCGCACTCGCGCATAGAATTCGCGCACCCATCTGAGCAGGAGTTCGCGCGCTTCCTCGACTACTACCGCATCCGGTGGGTCTACGAGCCGGTGTCGTTCCCGATCGCGTGGGACGGCACACGCGTGTCAGAGATGTTCACGCCTGACTTCTACCTGCCCGAGCACGACCTCTACATCGAGCTGACGACCATGAAGCAGTCGCTCGTGACGCCCAAGAACCGCAAGCTGCGGATGCTGCGCGAGATCTATCCCGACGTCAACGTCCGCCTTCTCTACCGCAAGGATTACCAGCAGCTCCTGGCCAAGGCGGGATATGGAGCGCTCGAGGTCCAGAACCTGCGGAAGGAGGACATCGGCAACATCCTCATCTCGCCGGTGGAGCTCGAAACCCGCCTGAGGGCGCTCGGCCGGAAGATCTCCCGCGACTACCGCGGTCGCCCGATCGTCCTGGTCGGGATCCTCAAAGGGGTGACGTTCTTCCTCGCGGATCTCGCCCGCCAGATCAAGGTCCCCTTCGTGATCGATTACCTCGACCTGAAGCGCTTCGCGGGCGCCCAGCCACGCGAGCGGGTTCGCATCGCGCGCGACATCGACTATCCGATCGAGGGTCGGCACGTGCTGCTGGTCGAGGACATCGTGAACACCGGCTTGACCCTGGACTATCTCCTGGGCGAGCTGCGCGAGCGCCGACCGGCGTCGATCGAGATCGCCACTTTGTTGGATCGCCCCGGCCGGCGCCTGGTCGAGGTGCCGGTGCGTTATGTCGGCTTCCAGATCCCCAACGACTACGTCGTCGGCTACGGGCTCGACTACCGCGAGCTCTACCGCAACCTTCCTTTCATATGTGCGCTGAAGCCGAGCGTGATCGAGCTCGACGCCGAGGTGCAGGGCCGTGCCGAAAGCACAGGCACCCCTGAGGTTGTGAAGTAGAAGCCGGAGCTCGGCTCCAGAGCCTCCTCGCCTGGATGGCGCTGCAGGACTTCTCGGAGATGACTGGCGGCGACCCCAGCCTGCTCCGCCAGGTCGAGCTGATCGTCCTCGACGGCCACCGCCGCCTGTACGTCGCGAAGGGCAAGCACTGGTCGGAGCCGATCGCCTACCACTGGCTCCACTACGAAGACGCCCAGCCGGTGGCGCGGCTGGCGGAGGGCTTGCGGCGGCTGTTGCGCCAGGGGATCAAAGTCGATGCAGACGCTGTGGACAAAGCGTGCGCGGAAGGGCGCAGGAGGGGATTTTCGTATTGAGCGAGGGGCTGTGTATGCCCTGTGGAAAAGAGATGCCCCAAGAGACCTTCCTGTTTACCCTGAAGTACCCTATGCGTTTTTCGCTTTCCAGCCACGGCTTGCGCCGCACCTTCCACCTACTCGACGTTCGGTATCCTCAGGTTTACCGTACTCAGCCGCTTGGGGCAAGGCGAAAGTTATCAGCGCACTAACGGCACGTCAACAGAAAAGAAAATCCGAATGCCAGGCAAATCTTTAGGGGCTTGACACCACATCGCGTGAGGCCGTAGGGAGCGGTCGTAGAATCGGGGCACCAAGGTCGTAAGGAGACGTTGAACATGCGCGAAGTCGTGATCGTCGAGGCTGTGCGAACACCAATCGGACGTCGCAACGGCAAGCTCAAGGAAATCCATCCGGTCGTCCTGGCATCGCTCGTGCTGAAAGAAATCGTCAGTCGCGCCGGCATCGAACCCGATTTGGTCGACGATGTGGTTTTCGGATGCGTGAGCCAGGTCGGCGAGCAATCGTTGAACATCGGACGCAACGCGTGGCTTACCGCCGGCTTCCCATTCACGACCCCCGCGACCACCGTCGACCGCCAGTGCGGCTCGAGCCAGCAGGCTCTCCACTTCGCGGCCAACCTCATACAATCAGGCGTTTGCGACATCACGATCGCGGGCGGCGTGGAATCGATGAGCAGGGTCCCAATGGGATCCAGCGCCGTGTCGCCGGGCACGCCGTTTCCCCCCGAGCTGATGGAGCTATACGACCTCGTGCCGCAGGGAATTTCGGCGGAGCTGATGGCCCGCAAGTATGGAATCACGCGTCGGCAGATGGACGAGTTCGGGGTCCGGAGCCACAAGCTCGCCCACGAGGCGACCGAGAAGGGCTACTTCTCCTCGCAGATCATGCCTGTCGACGTGCCGGTCGAGGGCAACGGTCACACCCAGCTCTTCTCCAA
>CATPBF010000083.1 GCA_955652585.1 Candidatus Dormiibacterota bacterium
AACAGCAGGGGTGAGCCGCCGACGGACGCCAGCGTCCCGACACCGGCCCCGAACAGCGTCAGGCCCTGCACCTCGTTGGTCGAGACAAATCCACCGGCGCCGGCCTCGAGTCGAAAGACGACGCCGCTCCCAGAGATCACCGTAGCGTCGCCGCCGCCGCCGCTGCTGCCGCCGCCGACGCTGCCGATACACGTTCCAGACGTCGGCGGTACATAGGCCCCGAACAGGCCGCCGCCGTGTCCGATCCAGACTCCCGCTGTGAGGTTCGGACACGAGTTGGGTAGGCCGCCGGTGCACAGGTCGAAATCAGCAGTGGTCTCGCGGCTGTGGTCGATCCCGTTGGCGACATAACCGCCTCCGGTGAGGTTGTTGACAGTGGCGCTGCCCCAGATGTCGAACAGGCCGGTCTCGAAGTCATAGGTGCCATGGTTGATGACGATGGATCCGTATCTCCCCGGATTGATCGTGTACGGTTCCGCAGCGTCTGCGCAGGAGCCGCTCACCGGCCCACCATTCAAAACCAGAGAACCGCAGTTGCTCAGCCCACTCGGGTCAACCGCTGGAGTCCAGTAGTACTGGGGCGCAAAGAAAGTCTGGCTGGCGTCGAGCTCCTGGAGGCCGGCCTGGCCGGTCGTCGTGCAGGGCGTGAGGATGCCGGCCCCGGCTCCGAACTTCTGACAGTAGAGATTGGAACCGGGGGCAACCGCAAAACCTCTCGCGCCGACGACCGCATTTCGAGCGCAGCCGGCGCCGTTGTACGGATCGCAGATCGTGGTTCTCTGCTGGATGACCATATCGCCGTTGGACTGCAGCGTCGTCATGTCGCTCGGCGGCGTCAGCGTTACGCCATCGAACCCGTAGATGCTCGCGCTGGCCGCGCTCCAGAACGTCGGGCAGTTGTTCGTACCGGTGCACGAAAGCTGCGCGCGGGCGACCGCTTTCGTCTCGTCGAAGCACTGCTGTTGTGCCGGGTTGCAGCCGGGTTGGAACTGATACAGGACCAAGGCGTTCGGAGGCGGTGTACTGAAGGCGGAAGCGGGCAGCGTGACCTGGGCTGTCGCCCCCACGGACACGTAAGCGGTCGGAATGCCCAGGATGCTCGTGAAGAGTTGTGGAATGCTGGCCGTGATCACGACTTGCACGCACGCGAACCGACCCGATCCCGAACAGGCAGACGGGGTGGGATAGCCGGCAAATCCGACCGGCGGAGAGTTGATGGTGACCTTATTGGTGAATCCGGTGGTCGCGTTGCACGGCAGTCCACCGACGTCGAACCACGTGGTCGTGAACCCTGCTCCGGTCGAGTCGCAGGCGTTGGAGTAGACCGTGCCGAAGCCATTGTTGGCAGCGAAGTCGTGAGCGGCCTTGACTGGGTTCGAGTTGGGCGCCACCGGGCCGCTCAGGCTTCCCGAAAGGGAAAGCTGCTTGGCGGCGGCAAGGGTTGCAAAATCAGCGGCGTTTTGAGCTTGCCTTTTGACCAGATAATCGCGACTCGAGTCGATGGCCAATCCTGCGAGCCCGCACATGAGCAGGAACGCGACGGCCCCGATCGGCAGCAGCTGGCCGGACTGTCGACGTCGGGAGCCATCAAGCCGCAGGGACCTGATGAGGTTCTTCATTCGACGGTGATCACGCTGATCGTCTTAACGATGATTCCGTTCGTGAGCTGCGCAACGAACGGTGTGAGCGGGACGAAGTGATATTGGACCTCTACGGCGACGTGCTTGACGGACTGGCTCACCGCGCGCGGCACGCCCGAGTTGCAGTTGGAGTCCGGCGGGTTCGCAGTCGCCACCGCGGGCCAGATGTAGGCGTACCCGACGTTGGGTGGCGGCTGGCTGGGCTGCAGAGAACCGCTCGGGTTGTTCGGATCGCTATTGCCGACGAGAGACCTCGGATCCATCCTCACCGGGAATCCCTGTCCGACTAGCTCGACCTCTTGAATGATCTGGCAGTCGCTGTAGATCGCGGTCTGGAAGGACGCGGTCCGGGCGCCGTCGCGCGCCGCGGACGAGATGGCCGTGTAAACGTAGAGAAGGCGGCTGATGTCGATCGCCGCGAAGATGACGATGAGAAAGATGGGCGCGACCATCGAGAATTCGACCAGGGCCTGGCTGCGCTGAGAACGAACCCAGCGAACCAGCCTGGCCCCCCATGAGCCGATTAGCACCCCCATGCCTAACACGCCTAACGACCGGAGGAGCGGACGGCTTGCGTAGCTAGTTGAAAATTGGTGCGCTGGTCGCCTTGAAACGGAAGGCTACTTTGGATTCCCTTAGCGGATCAGTCCTGTTGAACCTGAATCGTCGATGGCTTGAGTCGCTGTCAGTTAACGATCGCGCGCGGCGACGCCGCCTCGGGTTCTTCGATGATGTCCAGCGCGGTCGCCTGGCTGATCCAGTACTGCACGTCCGACAGGCGCGGCGCTCCTGCCAGGCCGACAGCGTCGGCGAGCTTCGCATGCAGGTCGTCGACGTCCTGGGCGCGCAGGTCCTTCATGGTCTCGACTCCGAAGCGGCGGATGGTCTGCAGGTGGCGCTCCATACCCGACACCTCCATGAGCGTGCACTGGTGAGCGAATCCGAGCAGCCGCTCGGTGGTGATCCCAGTCCGCTTGGACAGGCGCCGGCGATCGATTTCCAGCGACGTGCGGTGCAGCAGCTGGTTCGTGTGCTGGATGCCGGAAGCCCGCAGTCGGCGCACGTCGGCGTCGGAGATGCCGCGCAGGTACTCGAGTGTCCTGTACATCCATTAAAGGATATGCGTGAGAGAGTCTCGTCACCGCTCCGCGGCTTGCATCACATATAATCCATTGAACCCCGCCGCCATTGGAGTAAGCACACCCTGAATCAGAGCCGGCTCGCAACCCGTGAGGCGTTTACCGGGGAGCAGTCTGGCCTCGAGATCGGGATCGGGCGGCGCGCGCGGCGCGCGTACGGTTTCGACGAGGTCGCGCTCGTACCCGGTGGCGTCACGCTCAATCCAGACGAGGTCGACATCTCGTTTGCGATGGGCGAAACCTTCCGGCTGGACATCCCGGTTTGGGGTGCGGCGATGGATGGGGTCGTCGACGTCGACTTCGCGATCGCGATGGGCAAGCTCGGCGGCGTGGCGGTGCTGAACCTCGATGGCGTGCATACGCGCTACTCGGATTCGAGGCCGATCATCGAGCGGATCGCCGCCGCCGACAAGACAACTGTCAACGCCGTCCTCAAAGAGGTGTACCGCGAGCCGATCAAGCCTCACCTCATCACCGAATGCATAAAGACGATCAAGGCCGCCGGGGTGCTGTGTGCGGTTTCAACCGTGCCCGCTCGAGCCGAAGAGCGCGCCGAGCTCGTGCAGGCGGCCGGCGCGGACGTGCTCGTCGTTCAGGGCACGGTGCTCACGGCGCGCCATTCGTCCAGGTCCTACCACCAGCTTGCGTTCGAAGAGCTCGTCCGCCGCTGCGACATCCCGGTGATCGTCGGCAACTGCGTCCATTACGAGACCGCGCTGGAGCTCATGGAAACGGGCATCGCGGGCATCCTGGTCGGGGTCGGCCCCGGGGCCGCGTGCACCACGCGCGGCGTCCTCGGCGTGGGCGTCCCGCAGGTCACCGCCACGGCCGACGTCGCGGCCGCGCGTGACGAGCACATGCGCCGAGGCGGCAGACGGGTCGCGGTCATCACGGACGGCGGCATGCGCATCGGCGCCGACGTCTGCAAGGCGTTCGCGTCAGGCGCGGACGCAGTGATGATCGGGACGCCGCTGGCGGGCGCGGAAGAGTCGGCTTCCAAGGGCTACAACTGGGGCATGGCGACGCCCGATCCCAATCTCCCGCGCGGCACGCGCATCCACGTCGGCACCAAGGCGACGCTGAAGGAGATCCTGCTCGGCCCGGCCCGCGTCGACGACGGCAGCCAGAACTTCGCCGGCGCCTTGCGGTCGGCGCTTGGTGTCTGCGGCGCGCACGACATCGCCGAGTTCCAGCACGTCGAGATGGTGATCGCGCCGTCGATCACCTCTGAGGGCAAGTCCCTCCAGCAGTCCCAGCACGTAGGTATGGGGAAAGGCTGAGCTGAGCCGGACTGCCACGGCTGCCCGGCCCCGCCAAGAGACCACGCCCCCGATGCGCCCGCAGACCGTGCTCATCCTTGATTTCGGGTCGCAGTTCAGCCAGCTGATCGCGCGCCGCGTGCGTGAGGCGAAGGTCTACTGCGAGCTGGTGCCCGGGACTACGCCGTGGTCCGAGTTGAAGGAGCGCCAGCCGGCGGGACTCATCCTCAGCGGCGGGCCGGCCAGCGTCTACGACAAGGATGCGCCCCAGGTCGACCCGGAGGCGCTCCGCGCCGGCATTCCCGTGCTCGGCATCTGCTACGGGATGCAGCTCATCGCCTACCATCTGGGCGGCAAGGTCGATCCCGGCCGCGCCCACGAATACGGTCCCGCGCTGCTCGCCGTCCGCGAGCCGGCCGCGTTGTTCGAAGGGCTCAACGTCGAGCTGCCGGTCTGGATGAGCCATGGCGACGCCGTGACCGAGATGCCGCCTGGCTTCCATGCCCTTGCATCGAGCGGCAACTCGCCGGTGGCCGCGTTCACGGATGGCAATGGGATCTTTGGGATCCAGTTCCACCCGGAGGTCGTGCACACCCCGAGCGGGCGTGAGGTGCTGCGCAACTTCCTCTACCGCGTATGTCACTGCGACCCTTCGTGGACGGCCGGATCCTTTATTGGCGAGGCGGTCGAGAGCATCCGCGCCCAGGTTGGGAATGGTCGCGTGATCTGTGCGCTCTCGGGTGGTGTGGACTCCGCCGTCGCCGCCACGCTCATCCACCGCGCGGTGGGCGACCAGCTCACGTGCGTGTTCGTCAACAACGGCCTGCTCCGCAAAGAGGAGCCCGAGCGCGTGCTGGCTGTGATGCACGGCAACCTGGACATGGACATCAAGTACGTCGACGCCACCGCGCGATTCCTCGAAGCGCTGCGCGGAGTCGTCGACCCGGAAGAAAAGAGACGCATCGTCGGCCGGGAGTTCATCACCGTTTTCGAGGCCGAGGCCAAGAGCCTTGGGCACATCGACTTCCTCGCCCAGGGAACCCTCTATCCCGACGTGATCGAGTCCACCGCCCCCGATGTGTCATCGACCGCCGTGAAGATCAAGACCCACCACAACGTCGGTGGGTTGCCGCCCGGCTTGCGGTTCGAGCTCATCGAGCCGCTCCGCTACCTCTTCAAAGACGAGGTGCGCGCCGTCGGCATCGAGCTTGGCATGCCGGAGGAGATGGTGTACCGGCAGCCATTCCCAGGGCCCGGCCTGGCGATTCGCTGCCTGGGAGAGGTCACCGCCGAGCGACTGGAGATCCTGCGCAACGCCGATTGGGTGGTGATCGACGAGATCAAGCACTTCGGCCTCTACCGCCAGGTCTGGCAGTCCTTTGCGGTGCTGACGCCGCTCCAGACGGTGGGCGTGATGGGCGACTACCGCACCTATGCCAACGTCGTGGCCGTGCGCGTCGTCAGCAGCGAGGACGCAATGACCGCGGATTGGGCCCGGGTGCCGTACGAGGTGCTCGCGCGGATCAGCAACCGGATCGTCAATGAGGTGAAGGGCGTCAACCGGGTCGTGTTCGACATCACGAGCAAGCCGCCCGGCACCATCGAGTGGGAGTGACGGCCCTCTAATCCGAGTTCGTGCTCCAATAGCCCGCGCGTGAAAGTTCTTGTCGTCGGGTCAGGCGCCCGCGAGCATGCCCTGGTCTGGAAGTGCGTGCAGTCGGAGCTGGTCGAGCGCGTCTACTGCGCGCCGGGCAACGGCGGCACTGGCGGCATGGCTCGCAACATTCCCATTGGCGCCGCGGACGTGGTCCGGATGGTTGAGTTCGCCAAGCGCGAACGGATCGGGCTCGTCGTCCTCGGGCCGGAGGCGGCCGTGGACGCGGGCATGGGCGACGCTTTGCGCAAAGCGGGGTTCAATGTCTTCGGCCCCAACCGCGGCGCGGGTCGGATCGAGTTGAGCAAATCGTTCGCAAAGGAGGTCATGGCCCGAGCCGGCATTCCGACCGCCGAGTACGCTGTCTTCACCGAACCTGCGCCCGCGCGAGCGTGGGTTCGCGAGCACGAAGGCCAGGTCGCCGTCAAGGCAGACGGGCTCGCGCGAGGTAAAGGTGTGATCGTGTGCGCGACCCTGGATGAGGCGGACGCCGCGATTGACGCGATGCTCGTCCAGAGCCGTTTCGGGCACAGCGGCGCCACCATCGTGATCGAGGAGAAGCTCTTCGGACCCGAGCTCTCGATGCTCGCGATCACCGACGGGACCGACGTCATCGCGCTCGCGCCCGCGCGCGACTTCAAGCGCGCTCACGACGGCGACCGCGGACCCAACACCGGAGGCATGGGGGCGTACTCGCCCCCGGCCGGCGTTGAACCGGCGGTGTTGGAGGACGTCCTGGCCAACGTGCTCAAGCCCGCGATCAAGGAGCTGGCGGATTCGGGCGATGAGTTTCGAGGAGTCCTCTACGCCGGGCTGATGCTCACGCCCTCGGGCATCCGCACGCTCGAGTTCAACGCCCGCTTCGGCGACCCGGAAGCACAGGTCGTGCTCCCGCGTCTGGAATCGGACTTTGTCGCTCTCGCCCTGGCGGCGGCGAAAGGCACGCTCGCGAGCATCCCCGGCCCGAAATGGGACCCTCGGCCGGCAGTCGGGGTGGTGGTGGCGTCGGCGAACTATCCCGATGACGCCCTGATGAAGACGGGCTTTCCGATCCGCGGGCTGGCCGAGATGCCCCGAGGCGTCCAGGTCTTCCACGGCGGCACTCGCTTCGAGCCAGGCCGCGGCCTGGTCACCGACGGGGGCCGCGTCGTCACCTCCGTGGCGCTGGGCGAGACGGTTGCCGAGGCTCGCGAGAAGGCGCTTGCCGGGGCGCGGCAGGTACGATTCCAGGGCGCCTTTTACCGTTCAGACATAGCTGAGGAGGCGGTTTAGTGCAGCCAGTCGTCGGCATCATCCTCGGCTCCAAGTCAGACCTGCCGCTGATGGAGGCGTGCGTCAAAGTGCTGGAGGAGCTCGAATTGACGCACGAGGTCAAGGTCTGCTCGGCGCACCGCAACCCGAGAGGCGTGATGGAGTGGGCGTCGTCGGCGCGGGAACGGGGGCTCAAGGTCGTCATCGCCGCGGCGGGCGGCGCCGCGCATCTTCCGGGCGTCGTCGCCGCCTGGACCGATCTCCCGGTGATCGGCGTCCCCGTGCCCACGCAGCACCTGGGCGGCGTCGACTCGCTCTACTCGATCGTGCAGATGCCGGCCGGGATCCCGGTCGCGACGGTCGCCATCGGTGAGGCGGGTGCCAAGAATGCGGCGTGGCTGGCAGCGCGCATCATCGGCATGTCCGACGAAGTGGTTGCCAAGCGTCATCGCGAGAAGCGGGAAGCTCTCGCACAGTGAAGAAGGCGCCCCGCGTACGCCTGCTCGACACGACCTTCCGCGACGCCCAGCAATCGCTGCTGGGCGGCAACCTGCGCGGGGATGAGATCGTTCCTGTCGCGGGCAAGATGGACGCCATCGGGTTCGCCGCGATGGAGGCGTTCGGTGGCGCCACCTTCGAAACGCAGGTGAGGCGGCGCGAAGATCCGTGGGCCTACCTCCGCAAGCTGAACAAGGCCACGCCGAACACGCCGATACAGGCGCTGATCCGCGGCCAGAACCTGGTTGCCAATCGAAACTTTGCCGATGACGCCGTCGAGCTTTTCATCAAGCACACGGCGAAGAACGGCATCGATGTGTTCCGTGTGTTCGACCCTCTCAACGACCTTCGCAACATGGAAGCGGCGATCGGAGCGGCTCTGAAAGCCAAGAAGCGGGTCCAGGGCGCGCTGAGCTACGCCGTCTCCCCCGCCCACAGCGTCGAGCTCTGGTGCTCGCTGGCCAAAGGACTGGTCGACATGGGCGTCCACGACATCGTCATCAAAGACACATCAGGGCTGCTCAGCCCGCAGGCGACTTGGGAGCTGGTCACGGCACTGAAGCAGACGGTCAAGGTTCCGATCAACGTCCACTCGCACTGCTCGAGCGGAATGGCGCCGATGGCGTACATGGCCGCGGTCGAAGCAGGCGCGGACATGCTCGACGTTGCCATGTCCCCGCTGGCATGGGGCAACTCACAGCCGGCGGCCGAGAGCGTCATCGCGGCGCTGCAGGGTGGCGAATATGACACGGGGTTGGATCTCGACAAGCTGTGGGACGTCCAGCACGACGTCGAGTCGCTGAAGCGGGAGCACATCGCGGAACTCAGTCCCGTGGCGGACCGCGTCGATGCCAGCATCCTCCGCTACCACCTACCCGGCGCCACGCTGGAGGACATCCACCATCAGCTCGACGCCCATGGGGCGGCTGACCGCCTCGCCGAGGTTTTGGAAGAGGTCAGCCGAGTCCGGCTTGAGCTCGGCTACCCGCCGCTGGTGGCGCCGATCCGGCAGATGATCGCGACGCAGGCCGTTTACAACATCATCGGCGGCGAGCGCTACGCGACCGTGACCCAGGAGCTCAAGGACTACCTGCAAGGGCTGTACGGACGGCCGCCGGTGCCCGCCGACCCAGAGCTTCGCCGCCTGGTCCTCGGCCGCGAAGAGCCGATCACGATCCGTCCCGCCGACCTGCTCGAACCGCAGGTCGAAGCGGCGCGTCAGCAGCTCAGGAAAATGAACCTGGATACAAGCGACGATTCAGTGCTCATCCAGCTCCTGTTTCCCAATCTCGCGATCGATTACTTGCGCGCCCCCGAACCGGTGGCCAGCGAAAGACCTCGGCCCGCCGCAGTGAGCACGGCGGCCCCCGCCCCCGCGCCTGAGCCTGCGCCCGCGGCGGCGTCCGCACCATCCACGCCCGTCATGGCCGAGTTCGACGTCGAGGTCGACGGCGAGGTGTTCAAGGTTCGGGTCAGCGGCGCCGGCATGACCGTCATGCCACGCGCGGGACCGGCCGCAGGCGCTGCACCGGCGTCGAGTCCCGCGCCGCCCAGAACCGGCGAGGGCACCGTGATCGCGCCGATGCAGGGACTCATAGTCAAGATCCCGGTCAAGCAGGGTGATGCCGTCAAGCTCGGCGACGTGGTCGCGGTGCTGGAGGCGATGAAGATGCAGAACGACATCGTCACCACCGTCGCCGGCGTAGTGCGCGAGGTCTACGTCAAGGAGGGCGAGGTCGTGAGTCCTTCGCAGCCCTTGCTCGCCGTCGGATGAAGAAGAAGCTCTTTACGAAGATCCTGGTTGCCAACCGAGGCGAGATCGCGATTCGTGTCATGCGCGCGTGCCGCGAGCTCGGCATCGCGACGGCTGCCGTGTACTCCGATGCGGATCGAAATGCGATCCACGTGCGCTACGCCGACGAGGCGCATCACATTGGCGGCGCGGCTCCATCCGAGTCGTACCTCCAGCTCGATCGCATCGTCAAGGTCGCCCACGATTGCGGCGCCGAGGCCATCCATCCCGGCTACGGTTTCCTGTCCGAGAAGGCCGCGTTTCCAGACGCTTGCGAGGCCGCCGGGATCAAGTTCATCGGGCCGCCCGGGTCGGCCATGCGGGCACTGAGCTCCAAGCTGGCCGCGCGCAAGCTCGCGCTCGAGAACGGCGTCCCGGTCACCCCGGGAAGCGGTGCGATCTCCAATCATGCGGAGGCAGTCGCAGCGGCCAAGGAGATCGGCCTACCTGTTTTGGTCAAGCCCTCCGGTGGCGGCGGCGGCATAGGCATGAAAGTGGTCGAGTCGGAGGGCGAACTGGAGGCGGCCATCGAAAGCAGCGCGCAAGCGGCGCGCTCAGCGTTTGGCGATCCGACCATCTACATCGAGCGATACGTGCGCAAGCCTCGCCACATAGAGATCCAGGTCATCTGCGACGGCGAGGGCAACGCGGTCCACCTGGGCGAGCGCGAGTGTTCGATCCAGCGGCGCCACCAGAAGATCATGGAAGAGACTCCCTCGCCGGCAGTCACACCTGAGATCCGCTCCGCGATGGGCGAGGCGGCGCTGAGAGCAGCCCGGGCCGCGGGCTACGTCAATGCCGGAACAGTGGAGTTCATCTTCAGCGACGGTGATTTCTACTTTCTCGAGGTCAACGCGAGGCTTCAGGTCGAGCATCCCATCACCGAGGCCGTCACCGGCATCGATCTGGTCAAAGAGCAGATCCGAGTCGCAGCCGGACTCCCGCTGAGCTTCACCCAGCAGGAGGTGTCCTGGACCGGGCACGCGATCGAGATGCGCATCAACGCCGAGGATCCCGTGCGCAAGTTCATGCCCAACCCCAAGCGGATCGCGCGCTGGGTCGCGCCCGCCGGACCAGGCGTCCGTGTCGACTCGGGATTCGGACCTGGTTCAGACGTACCGCCGAACTACGACTCGCTTCTCGCCAAGCTAATCGTCCACGGCTCGGATCGCGCGGAGGCGATCGCCCGCGCGGGTCGGGCCTTGCGCGAGTTCGTCGTCGTCGGGCCGGCGACCACGATCAGCTATCACCGGGCCATCCTCGACAGTCCCGACTTTCGCTCTGGCAACTTGAGCACGCGCTTCATCGACGATCACCCCGAGCTGGTGGAGAAGGCCAGGCAGCTCGCCGGTGATGTGTCGCCTTTCGACTACGGCCCCGATCCTCGTCACATTGCGGCCGCTGCGGCTGCCGTGGCCGCGGTTGTGAGTCGATGACCACGCCGCCGAGGTCAGCGGATCTTCGGCGCCCATGCGGCCCATCTGCATCGTCGCCTCCTGCGCTCCTCGCTTACGCATCCACGAATGCGTGCGCTGCGGTGCTCGTCGGCTCCTCCCATCTGGACCACCTGTTCACCGAATCTCTCGCTGCCCCCAGCAGCGCGGCCATCGGAAGCTGAGCAACCTCACGCATCCCGCCGGCGGCCCGCCCTTTCAGGTGGTGCGAACCAGGATCGCGGGTCGCTCCGGGCCGTTTGTGATCCGCGAGGACGTGATCACGTTTCCTGATGACGCCGAGGCTGTGTTCACCGTCGTCACCAACCCCGACTCGGCATTTGTCGTCCCTTACTTCGACAACTTCGACACGATGCTCGTCCGCCAGTGGCGCCACGCGTGGGACGAGTCTTCGTGGGAGGTGCCGGCCGGGACTTTCGACGAGGGCGAGGACGCGATGACGTGCGCGCGGCGCGAGCTGGCCGAGGAAACCGGCCTCATCGCCACTCGCTACACGTCGCTTGGGGTCGTGCACGGCGCGGCGTTCCTCACCGGGCGCGCGCACATGTTTCTGGCCGAAGGGATCACCGCGTCAGACCGCAATCCGGAAACTTACGAGCAGGACATGGAGGTGCGGCGCCTTCCCTTCACGGAAGCGCTGCAGGCCGCCCTCGATGGCAACATCGCGCATTCGGGTTCGGTCACCGCTCTGGTGCGCGCGGCCCACGCGCTCAAGCAGCTCTAGCTGAACTTCAGCCGGTGGGAGGAGATGACGAGGGCCGAGCGCTAGGCGAAGCCTGTGGGCTGGGCAAAGGGCTCTGTTCACCGCGCTCGTTCGCCCCGCCGTGCGCATCGGCGGGCCCAGTGAACGTGAGGTCGTACTCGGCGGCGATATTGGTACCGCCCACATCCTGGACCGTCGACAGCACCACCAACTTGTAGGTCGCGTGTGGCTTGAGATCCAGGCCGGTGATCGTGACCGTGCGGTTGGCGTAGACCGGGTTGCCGCCGACCTGCTTGCCCTTGCTGTCCAGGATGATGACGCCCGTCGTCACGCTCTCAGGCTTGAGGTCGCTGTCAAACGTGATCTTCACGGTGCTCGACGAAACCTCCACGCTGACGACCTCGGCGCCCTTGCCGAGTGTCAACAGGGGACCGGCTGTCGCCTGGTCGATGAGGAACTGCTGGCTGCCCTGGGTACGGACGAGGGTTAGGGTCTCCTCGTAGGTGCTGACGTCCAGCTTGTCGTGGGACAGCACGATCCGGACCACGAACTGCGTGGTGTCAGGGTGGGCCCCCGTGACCGACTGGGTGAGCAGGTAGTATCGGGAGAAGCTCGGGTCGCCGGTCACCACCAGATTCAAGCCTCCGCCGGAGCTCGCATATGCCTTCCTGCCGTTGTCGTCGAGATAGGTGTTCGCCTTGACCGAGTCTGAGCTCTTGCGCGCCTGCATGAAGCTGTTCACGGCCGACGTGGCAGCGTCCAGGACGGAAGGCCTCGGCGGAGGCGCCGGTGCGGTGGCACCGAAGACGCCGCCACCGCGGAGGTAGATGAACGCGACCCCGTCAGGCGCCCAGACTGGGAAGTGGTAGGTGCCCTCCGCCAGCTTGGTCAGGCCCGTGCCATCGGGGCGCACCTCCCAGAGATCCGTGTCGCTGCCAAGGAGGATCTCGTCCTGGCTCGACCAGGTAGGTTCGCCTGCGGGCAGCGTCGCTGCGGTCCTGCCGCCGACGTCTGAGACGAGTACGCCCTGCGCGGTCGAGTACATGAGGCCGGTGCCATCCGGCGACCAGCCGAGGAGCTGCGCGCCCGCCAGGCCCAACACGATGCCCTTGCCGGTCGCGATGTCGAACACGTACAGAGACTGGTCTTGCGTATATGCGAGGTGCGCGCCATCAGGTGAGAAGGAGAGGATGTTGATCACGCTGGTGGTCGGGAGTGAGGTGAGCTTGAGCGGACCGTCGGTGCCTTTCGTATAGACGCCATCCACAGCGGTCCACACCACGCCGTCCTTCGTCCAGCCCACCCGGGTGGGGGCGGGGGTCGGAGAGATCTCCACCGTGATGCCGGCGGCGATGTTCAGGACCTCGATCTTGCCCTTGCGGATGTAGGCCAGGCTGTCACCCGCAGGTGCGATCGCTGCCGACGTCACGCCGTCCGGGACGAGTGTGGTGACGGTTCCGCCCGCGGCCGGCGCGGACACCAGCGCGCCGCCGGCGCTCACGAAAAACATGATCGACGAGTCAGGCGCCCACTGAATGTTCGTGACGCCGGCCGGGACATTCACGAGCTGGTGCTGGTCCGGAAGCTGCGATCGCGGTGTCGGGCTGGGGATGGGCGTGGGCGTTGGCGATGGGGAAGGCGCCGGGGGCTGGGTCACGAACGTGATGGTCTTCGGAGCCGTGAGCTTTTCGCCCGAGGCGGTCTTGGCGCCGGGCCCGATCGTCACCTGGTACTGGGTGTTGGGCGCCAGGTTTCCGCTGGAGGGCAGCACGGACAGCGTGTTCTCGTTCCACGAGTAGGCGACGGTGGTGGCGGGCGTGATCTGGACCGCGGCCTCGGTGGACGAGTG
>CATPBF010000084.1 GCA_955652585.1 Candidatus Dormiibacterota bacterium
CATGATCACACTCAGCCCGAATCGCTGCCGGGTCTGGACCACGGCATCGTTCAAGGATCCGGGGAAACGTTCGGCCACGGCGGAGATCTGGTAGCCGAGCGCCGCCGCGTACGAGCCGGCCACATCCCACGACCCCATATGCGGCACCGCCATGATCACGCCCCGACCTCGCGCCAGCGCCGCATCGAGGTGCTCGCGCCCGTCGACAGTCGTGCGCTCGATGAGGTCGTTCGGTGTGAGGCTGCCCATCAAGACGAAGTCGGTGAGCATCCGGCCGTAGTTCTGAAAGGCACGCCTGGCCACGCGAGCGACCTGAGGATCCGAGCGCTCGCGGCCGAGGACCGCGGCGTAGTTATCCAGCGCCGCCCGGCGCTGGCCCGTGCTGAGCCAGAACCAGGCCGTCCCGCCCGGGGCCGCCGCCGCATGACGGAGACCCGCTGGGACAACCCGCAGGATCCGCGCCCCCGCACGGTAGCTAGCGGCGAGCAGCGGCGGTCGCCGGCTTCGTTCGCCCGATGCGGCGGGCGCGGCCGTTGGTTGCGGCCTTGGCCTTACCAGCATCAATGAACTCCTCCACGAGGTCTCTCGCCTCGGAGTCGCTGTACTGCACCGGGGGCGACTTCATGAAGTACGAGCTCGGGCCATCGAGCGCGCCTCCGATGCCACGGTCGAGAGCGAGCTTGATACAGCGAACGGCATCGATGACGATGCCTGCGGAGTTCGGCGAGTCGTGGACCTCGAGCTTGAGCTCAACATTGAGCGGCACGTCCCCGAAAGTGCGGCCCTCGAGACGGATGTACGCCCACTTGCGATCGTTGAGCCAGGGCACGTAGTCAGACGGACCGATGTGGACGTTGTCCGCGCCAATGTCGTAGTCGAGCTGAGAGGTAACTGAGCGAGTCTTCGAGATTTTCTTCGACATCAGCCGATCGCGCTCCAGCATGTTCAGGAAGTCAGTGTTGCCACCGAAGTTGAGCTGGTACGTGCGCTCGAGTTTGACGCCGCGGTCGCGGAAGAGGCGGGTGAGGACGCGATGGATGATGGTCGCGCCGACCTGCGACTTGATGTCATCACCGATGACCGGAAGATTCTTGTCCGCAAAGCGCTTCTGCCAGTAAGGCTCGCGGGCGATGAAGACGGGGATGCAGTTGACGAAGCCGACGCCCGCCTGCAGCGCCTGCTCGACGTACCACTTCGTGGCTTCTTCGGAGCCGACCGGCAGGTAGCTCACCAGCACGTCGGCTTTCGTCTTCTTGAGGATGCCGACCACGTCTGAGGTCTCCCCCGGAGCCTTGACGATGATGTCGGCGAGGTATTTGCCGATGCCGTCATGCGTCATGCCGCGCTGGACCTTGACGCCGCTGCGAGGCACGTCGGTGAACTTCACGGTGTTGTTGGCGCCGGCGAAGATCGCCTCCGAAAGGTCGAGACCGACCTTCTTCTTGTCGACGTCGAACGCGGCCACGAACTCGATGTCACTGATGTGATAGCCACCGAGGTTTACATGCATCAGCCCAGGGACGAAGCTCTTCGTTGAGGCGTCGCGGTAGTAATGGACGCCCTGCACGAACGAGGACGCGCAGTTGCCCACGCCTACAATCGCGACTCGCACCTTGCCGTTGTGCTGACCGTTCCTATGGCCGTTCGATTGGCCGTTCTTCATGCCCCGACCTCCTCGCGAACTTTCATCCGATCTTCGATTCCAAGCAGTTGATCCAGGTGCGCGCGCTCGCGCGCGATGTTCTCGACGTCCAATGAGCAGTAGACCTGGCGGCCGTCGCGCCGCGTTCGAACCACGCCGCCGACCCGCAGCATGCGCAGGTGCCAGGAAATGCGCGGCTGGCTCATGTGCAGGAACTCCGCGAGGTCATTGACGCTCTCCTCGCCTACCTTGCCCAGTCGCTCCAGGATGCGCAGGCGTGTGGGGTTGGCAAAGGCCAGGAAATGGTCGGGGAGCTCGCGGTTCGGGTTCGGAAGAAACATAAAGGTTGCTTTATAGGAGTCTAATACATAAAGGACTCGTTATGTGTGGGGCGCCTTGAATTAGCGTCTAGGCAGTGCGCTAGGGGCGGCGGACCAGCTCCAGGAACTCGGCGCGGGTGCGCGCGTCCTTGCGGAAGGTACCGAGCATGCAGGACGTGATCATCTGGCCCCCGGGCTTCTGCACGCCCCGCATCTCCAGGCACAGGTGTCTCGCCTCGATCACGACGCCGACTCCCTTCGGCGCGAGCGCCTCGTTGAGAGCTTGCGCGATCTCATTGGTCATGCGCTCCTGCAGCTGAAGCCGGTGGGCGAAGGCGCCGATGATGCGGGGGATCTTGCTCAGCCCGACCACCTTGCCTTTAGGCAGATAGCCGACATGGCAACTGCCGAAGAACGGCAGCATGTGGTGCTCGCACAAGCTGTAGAACGGGATGTCCTTGACCAGCACCATCTCGTCGTAGTCCTGGTCGAACACAGCGCCGGCGATGATCTCCGCAGCGTTGATTCCGTATCCGTCGGTGAGCTCTCGGAGCGCGCGGGAGACTCGACTGGGCGTCCCCTTCAGTCCCTGACGCGACGGGTCCTCGCCCAGCTCGGTGAGAAGCGACTCAATCAGCTCGGGGATCTCGTCGCCTCGGGTGAGCTTCGGCTTGGCCATCGCCTAGATGGTCACACAATTGATGAATGGATGCGATCGCCGCGGCGCAGGTCCTCTCGGAGATCGGCTACCTGCTGAGGCAGGATCCGAACGAGGTCTACCGAGCAAGGGCTTTTTCGGCGGCTGCGTGGGCCCTTGCCATCGAGCGACCGGACCTCGATGCCCTGCACAAGGCGAACCAGCTCACAGCGATAGAGGGCGTCGGAGCCGGCATCGCGAAGGTGCTCGCCGGGCTGGTCGAGACAGGGCGCAGCTCGTACCTCGAAAGGCTTCGCGCGGAGACCGGCCAACCCGCCCGAGATGACGAGTCGGCCATCGACCTCAGCGCGTACCAGGGCGACTTCCACTCGCACACCGACTGGAGCGACGGCCGAGCGACCATGCTGGAGATGGCGCTAGCGGCGAAGGCGCTCGGTTACAGGTACCTCGGCGTCACCGACCATTCGCCCCGCATCAAGGTCGTCAATGGGCTGGACGCTGAGCGCTTGCTGGCCCAATCGCGGGAGCGGGAGCAGGTTGAGAAAGAGGTCGAAGGGCTCGCACTGCTTCAGGGGATCGAGGTGGACATCCTGGAGGATGGGGCGCTCGACCTTCCGGATGCCGTGCTCGAGCTCCTCGACGTCGTGGTCGCCTCGCCCCACGTGAAGCTGCGGCAGGAAGCCTCCGCGATGACGGAGCGAATGCTGCGCGCGGTGTCGAACCC
>CATPBF010000085.1 GCA_955652585.1 Candidatus Dormiibacterota bacterium
CCTGAGAATCCACCCCCGCCGAATCCACTCGAGGAACCCGAGCTCGGTGGTGAGAACGAGATCGCGCTGGAGATGTTCGCGTTCATCGACTGAAGGCTGTTCGCCAGCAGGGCGGCCTGGAATGGGCCCGCGCCGACGTACCAGGTGTTGCCGGCGCTGGTATCGATGCCCTCGAACGCTTTCGCCCACATGGTCACGCAGCCGAACACGATCGCGTACGGGAGGAGCTGCGTGAAGATCTCGGCCTTGGCCGCGAACTGCTGACGGTATTTCTCCGCGGTGGTCATGTAGAGGCGGAAGCCCAGCGTGTGCTGGAGCAGGTCGCGACCGGCCGCGGTGCGCTGCGGCATGAACGGGAAGCTGATCGTGAGCGCAATGCCCGTGACCACGACGGCCGCGCCGATGAGGCCCCACCCCAACGCGAGTCCGAGGCCGACGGCAATGGCGATGCCCGCAATGACCACACCGATACCAAGGCAACCCCAGGCCGCCCGGGCCTGCTTGGGGTTGCTCGAGAACAATTTGCGCGCCATGGCATCGCCATAGATCTGGCTCTCGGCGATGCTCAAAGTCGGAGCGAACGTGCCCTTGAGGCTCGACAGTGCGACCTGGGTGCGGCCGGTGAACAGGCCGTCGATGATCGTCCTTTCATAAGTGGTCAGATCCGACGCCGGCGCTCCCTTCCACGTCAACATCCAATCTGCCTTGCCGGGCACCTCCTGGATGGTCAAGTGGCCTCGGACGGCGAGGTCGACGATGGTGGCGGTGACATCCTTGGCGTCGGCGCTCTCATCGAGGATGAGGCCCAGCTCGGCCGGGCGCAGATTTTGGGGTGGGTCAAATTCCACCACCACCGGCTGATGGGTGAACAGCGGCTCCGCATGCTCGCGAGGATCGTTGGTGAGGTAGTACTGCGTGAGGTACGCGCGGTCGCGTCCGTGCGCCCACCAGTTCCAGATCACAAAGCCGAGCCCGGCCACCAGCAAGAGCAAGGAAAGCCCGACCGTGAGGGGATTGATGTCGAACGCGTCCTGCGGGAACTGCCGGAGGCGCGGCTCCAGCATCGGGGGCGGGACGTTGACCGCTCCCTTGCTCAGGGCCGCGACCACGGACATCTCCTCGCCCGACGCGAGCTGGCGGGTCGAAGTGAAGCTGACCAGGTCAGAGCCGTCGACGTGATTGCAGGTTTCCCTCGAACCCGGCGGGCCCTGGTAACAGGCCGCCTTCTGAAAGGCGGTGCTCGGCAGGTGCACAGTCGCGCCGACTCCAAGCTTTGGCACGGGCCACAATGCGCCGTCGACGTTCCAGAAGAGCTCGTCGTGGTCCGAGAACGAATTCATCGCGCCGGCCACGGTATAAGTGATCACGTAGCGCTGCTTGCCGGTGACGAGGACGCTCGGGTTGCCGATCTTGATGACCTCGTAGTCGCTGGCGCTCGTAACCGCAAAGTCGACGGGCCGCGAGCCGTCGGTGACCGACACCACGCTGAGGTTGTAGTAGCGGTCGTGACTGTCGTCGTAGCGGTACCGCAGCGGGATCGTGCGGAAGATCCCGTGCTTCTGCAGGTTTCCGAAGTCGACCCGAATATCTTCTCTGACGGTCAGCTTGGAATCGGAAGCGATGTTGATGTCGGACTGGAAGGACGTGATGACCCAGCCCTCATCGGCTAGGGCTGACGTTCCCGAAGCCCACACGGTACAGGCGGCCGCGATGGCGGCGATCGCGACTCGAGCGGCCCGGATCGTCATGGGGGTATTAACCCAGATTCGCCGCCAGTGTTATGCCACTTATTACGCCGCCATCCGCAACGTAGTCGCTGCCAGTGGCAACCCAACTCGCGGCGGTATCGGACTCGGGCGGCCAGGTCGACCTCAAGAACGAGCCCGAATACGCGATCCTCAAGCGACGTATCCAGGACGCCGGGTTGCTGAAGAAGCGGCCCGCGTACTACGCCCTGAGCATCACCACCAACTCTGTCCTCTTGGTCTTCTGTCTGGCGGTGTTGTTCACGGTCGGGTCGGTATGGGGGCAGGCCCTCGCGGCCGCGGGACTTGGCATCGTCTGTGGCCAGCTCGGCTTCCAGCTGCACGACTCGGGACACCGCCAGATGTTCGTGTCGGGATGGAAGAACGCTCTCGTCGGCCTGGTGACCGCCGACCTGCTGCTCGGCATGAGCTACGGCTGGTGGGTGCAGAAGCACAACCGCCATCACGGGAACCCCAATGACGTCGACCTCGACCCGGACATCAAAGTCGGCGCCATCGCGTACACCGACGAGCAGGCGAGGGCGCGGCGCGGCGCGGGCCGCCTGGCCGCCATGTACCAGGCCTACTTGTTCTTCCCGCTGACGACCTTGCTTGCCTGGAGCATGCACTACACCGGCATCACGTACCTGATCAAGGAAGAGTCGCGCTACCGCCGGCTCGAGTTCGGCCTCCTGGCCGTTCACGCCACGGTTTACCTGACGGCGCTGGTGTACTTCCTCGGCCCCTGGTCGGCCCTGCTCGTGGTGCTGATCCACAAGGGCGTGGGCGGCGCCTACATGGCTTCCGTCTTCGCTCCGAATCACAAGGGCATGCCGCAAACCGACAGCAACACGCGGATGGACTTCGTGCGAACCCAGGTCCTCACCGCACGCAACGTCCGCGGTCACCCCTTGACCGATCTCTGGTACGGCTCGCTCAACTACCAGATCGAGCATCACCTTTTCCCGGGCATGCCGCGGTTGAACATGCGGCGCGCTCAGCCGATCATCAGGCAGTTCTGCCTGGAGCATGGGATCGAGTACTACGAGACGTCCTTCCTCGACTCGTACCGGGAGCTGCTCGGCTTCCTGAACGAGATCGGCGCTCCGCTTCGAGCCGAGCGAATCCGGGTATAGGTTTCGTTAGCAGCCACTAGCAGGACTTCGCACCGACCCCGGCGCCCCCTCCGTATAGTGCCTGCTGCCATCCAATGACTCTGACCAACCTGAGACACGACATACGCAACGTGGCGATCATCGCCCACGTCGACCATGGCAAGACGACGCTCGTCGATGCCCTGCTGAAGCAGAGCCACACGTTCCGTGACAACCAGGACGTGGGCACATTGATCATGGACTCGAACGATCTCGAACGAGAGAAGGGCATCACCATCCTCGCCAAGAACACGTCCGTCCGCCATGGCGACGTGACCATCAACATCATCGACACTCCAGGGCATGCGGATTTCGGAGGCGAGGTCGAGCGCGTCCTCAACATGGCCGACGGCTGTCTCCTGCTGGTGGATGCCGCGGAGGGCCCGATGCCGCAGACGCGCTTCGTCCTGCGCAAGGCGTTCGAGGTGGGCCTTCGGATTGTCGTCGTCATCAACAAGGTCGATCGCAAGAACGCCGACCCGAAGGCCGCGCTCGAGAAGGTCCACGACCTGTTCCTCGAGCTCGCCGAGGACGCCGACCAGCTCGAGGCACCCGTGATTTACGCGGTGGCCAAGGAAGGCCGCGCCGGCGTCGATGCCGATGACCTGGCGCCGGACCTCGAGCCGCTTTTCAAGACGATCATCGAGCACATCCCCGCCCCGGTCATCGAGCCCGGCGGCTTCCAGATGCTGGTCGCCAACCGTGCCTACGACGATTACACCGGTCCGATGGCCATCGGGCGCATCTCCCGCGGCAAAATCGCACCCGGCGATGCGGTCGCGGTGCTCACGGCCGACGGGCAAGCCCGGCGGGTCAAAGTGGTCCAGGCGCTTCTGTACAGGGGCCTCGACCGCGTCCCAGTGCCGACCGCGAGCGCCGGCGACATCGTGGTGCTCACCGGGCTCGACGAGGTTGCAATTGGGGATACGCTCACCGACCCCGAATCGCCAGACCCGCTGCCGCGCATCGAGATCGACGAACCGACCGTTCGGATGACGTTCGGCGTCAACACATCGCCGTTTACGGGTCGCGAGGGCAAGTTCTCGACCACCCGGCAGCTGCGCGCGCGGCTGTTCAAGGAGCTCGACACGAACCTCGGCCTGCACGTGGAGGACACCGATGCGGCCGAGCGCTTCCTCGTGAGCGGCCGGGGCGAGCTTCACCTGGCGGTGCTGATCGAAACGATGCGCCGGGAGGGATATGAGTTCGAGGTCTCGCGTCCGGAGGCGATCGTCAAGAAGATCAACGGCCAGCGGATGGAGCCCGTCGAGCGGCTAACAGTCGACGTCCGCGAGGAGCACCTCGGCGCCGTGACCGAGTCGCTCGGAAAGCGGCGTGGGGAGATGATCGAGATCAGCTACGACTCCAAGGGCGGCGTGCGCCTCGAGTACCTGATCCCGACGCGCGGCTTGATCGGCTTCCGCAACAACTTCCTCACCCTGACCGCGGGCACCGGTCTGATGGGATCGATCGGAATCGGCTACCGGCCCTGGGCGGGCGATTTCCGGGAGCAGCGCAACGGCGCCCTCACGGCCTCGTCAGCGGGGACGACCCTGGCGTTTGGGCTGGCCGGCGCACAGGAACGTGGCACCACGTTCATCGAGGCGGGCGAGGCGGTTTACGAGGGGATGATCGTCGGCATCCAGAAGCGGCCGGGCGACATCCGGGTCAATGTCTGCCGGGAGAAGAAGCAGTCGAACATCCGGTCGTCCACCTCTGACATCTCGGTGCGGCTGACTCCGGCGAGCAAGCTGAGCCTCGAGCAGTCGCTCGACTTCCTGGCTGAGGACGAGCTCCTGGAGGTGACGCCCGAGCATCTGCGGCTGCGCAAGCGCCACCTGACCGAGGTCGATCAATCCCGCGCCCGACGCCTGGCCGAAACCCCAGGGATTAGGCGCTGACCGGAACGGGTATACTCCAAGTAGCCGGTGCAGTACCGGCGCTCACCGCAGGCTCCGTTTCTCGAACAGGCCCGCCGAGTTGAGTTGGCCTTGAGTTCGAGAGATAGGAGATGGAAATGCCTACAGGCACCATCAAGAAGCTGGTCGCGGACCGTGGCTTTGGCTTTATCGCAGCCGAAGACGGTAAGGAATTCTTCTTCCACAGGAGTGGCACCGAAGGTGACTTCGACAGCCTCC
>CATPBF010000086.1 GCA_955652585.1 Candidatus Dormiibacterota bacterium
ACCCTTGGGGTCGGCCGCGTGGCGGAAATGACGGCAGATGTGGTGGAACTTGCCGGGCGAGTTCTCGCGCGCCTGCTCCAGGAGCCGGCTCTCGCAAAAGCGGTCCGGCACCGCGTTCATCGTGCGAGCCATGACGGTGAGGTGGGCGAAACCGACCTCGCCGCTCTTCATGGCCTGGACGCTCTCGGGCAGCCGCTCCAGGTTCTTGCCCACAGCCAGGCAGGCGGCCGCGGTCGTGCTGGTCATGTGGCAGGTGTGGCGGATCCAGTCGATGGGGCTGGTCGAGCCCTGCTCGTCGTACTCGTTGGTATGGGCGAACTCAGCCGCGGTCTGCGCGAACTGCAACTCCAGGCTGTCGATGGCCTGCCGGAGCCCGACGAGCTTGTAGCCCAGCAGCTCTCCCGACATAACGACCCCACACCCTATTGCCATGATGACATTGTACGAACATCTGTTTGGAGCGTCAAGAAAAATGCTGCTGTTAATTTCGAAACCACGAAAACAAGGTGTGCTCAGAGCGTCGCTTGCGTTACCGGGCGCGCTCTCAGCCTCCTTGCCCCGCCCCTACTTCCTCTTCCCAGTCCTTTTCTGAAGGCGGTCAGTTGGCGACGAACAGCGTGTGCCACGCCGCCTCGACGAGCTCCGGGGTCAGCTGCGGCTGCACCCCGCGCGCCGATGACACGTCCACCAGGCGCTCGAGCAGGTCTCGCGGATGGTTGCCGCGCAGCGGCCGGCCGCCATACAGCCCGCGGATCATGTCGATCGCGGTCGGGTCGGGCGGGATTGTGAGTCGCTCGCGTTCACGCTCGAAGATTCGCGTCCACATCTCCCACGTCGGGTCGGGCATCAGCACCTTGTAAGCGAGCCGGCGAAGGTAGGCCTCATCGAGCAGCTCGGCCGGCTTGAGGTTGGTGGACAGCGCCAGCTGGGCCCAGAACGGCACCTCCACCTTGCGGCCGCTGGCCGACAGGTTCATGTAATCGATCTCCTGCTCGAGCGGCACCAGCAGGCGATCCAGGATCTGTTTCGGCGACACCCGCTGCCGCCCGAGGTCGTCGATGAGGAGCACTCCGCCGTTGGCCTTCACCTGCAGGGGCGCGCCGTACGTACGGCTGCCCTCCTCCCACGTCGCGTCGAACATCTCGATCTGGAACTCTCCGCCCACCTGCACGAGCGGGCGCGCGACGCGCCGCCAGCGCCGGTCGGCAGGCTGGTTCGCTTCCAATCGATGGATCGCGCCGTCGAAGACCGTCATCACTTCGCCGCCGCCAACGTCCAGCGCCATCGGGACGACAATCGGGTTTCCGAGCAGGCGGGGGAGCCGGCGCGCCAACGTGGTCTTGCCGTTGCCGGGCGCCCCATAGATGAAGATCGAGGAGCGGGAGTTGACGGCAGCGCGTACAGCCTCCGTCACGCCCGGCGCCAGCTCGATGCCCGCCAGCGCGGATGTGACCTTGGTGATGTCGAGCGTGCCGGGTTTGGCCGCGTCGGCCAGCGCCAGCCTGTACTCGTGCAGCGAAACCGGCGCGGGCCCCGAGTAGCGAGTGCCCGCCCGGGCGATCTCTTCGCTTCGTACTCGACCTTGCCTGCTCAGCGCATAAGCCATTCGTTCGGGCAGAGGCCGGCCGAGCCACGGCCCTTGCTCGCTGGCAAGACCCAGGGCGTCTAGGAAATTGGCCGCGGTCAGGGTCTGGAGTACCGGCTCGATCGCCACGAACGGCAGTGCCAGTTGCTCGGCAACCTCGTAGCCCGTCACCCGAGTCGTCGTCGACGCCAGGCGCAGGATCATGCCCTCGATGAGCGCGCGATTGATCTCCGGCGGGGGCGGCGTGCCGAGGTTGCGCTCGGTCGCCGGCGTCTTCGTCGGAGGTGGCATTGCCTGCGGCTCGTCGACGTGCTCGAGGATTGCGGCGAAGAGCTTCTTTCCAAACCGCGCGCGATCGGCGTGGTCGGGAGGCTCGCCCTCGCGTCGCCGGCTGATCCAGTTGGGCACCTCTTTGAACACCACGGTGTTGCCGATCAGCAGCTGCACCATATCGGGCTCAGCGGTGGTGACCCGAACAGCAATACGGACCAGGTACCCCTGGCTCTTGAGGGCCGACCAGCTTCTCTCCCATGCGACCTCGTTGCGGCCGGACCAGGTCTGGCGGACCGTGCGGTCGCGCGCCAGGTTCACGTCCTTGCGGTTCTGGTAGCGGCGCCGGACCAGCTCGGTCACGTCCTTGTCGACGTCCTCGGCCACCAGCGCAGCCAGAGGCAGGGCCCGGTCGTCGACCGCCGGTCGGTTCTTGATCTCGAAAATGGTGTTGGCCGTGGGCGCAAGCGCCCGGATCACGCTCGCGTGACGCGGACAGAATGGCGTGCGCTCGATGAACTGGATGTGGCGCCGGCACCACCAGCTCTTGCATTCGCGTCCGGTGAGGTCCTTGTACGCACACGCCCAGCCGCGCCGTTCGGCGCAGTCGACGAACGTGCAAACGCCCGGCGGCTTGGGGCCGTCGGTGCGTTGAGGGATCGCGACCTGTGGTTCGGCGACCTGCGAAGCTACCATCTCGCCCGTCATGGCTTCCGCCGGGGCCTGCGAGACGCCTGGTTTCGGCATGTAGTGAAATGCGCCCGAGAATTCTTCGCAGGTCTGGAAACGCTGCGAAGGATCCTTGGCGGTGGCCTTCCAGATGATCTCCATGATCGGCGACGGGATGGCGGTCGACGCCCGCGGCCGGTCGAACACCTGCGAGTGCAGCACCGCGGGCAGGGCCCCGGTAAATGGCGGCTCGCCGTGGAGAAGCTCGTACAGGATCATGCCCAGCGAGTACACGTCCGAGCACTTGTCGACCGCCTCTCCCTTGACTTGTTCGGGCGCCATGTAGGCCGGCGTGCCGACCATGCTGCCGGTCGCGGTCAGACGGTGCTTGTCATCGATCAGCTTCGAGATGCCGAAGTCGAGGATCTTGGTCTTGCCGCGGTTGGAGATGAGGATGTTGTCGGGCTTGAGGTCGCGGTGGACGATCCCGAAGTCGTGGGCGACGCCGACTGCTGAGAGCAGCTGCTGCACGAGGTCGACGGAGACGTCGACGCTGAAGCGGCCGTACTCGTCCAGCCACGAC
>CATPBF010000087.1 GCA_955652585.1 Candidatus Dormiibacterota bacterium
ACCACAACGACAGCAAGAAGTCCCAGCACTTCTTCGTGATCATGATGGAGAACACAGCCTACAAAGGCCTCATAGGCAATCCGAACGCACCCTGGATCAACCAGGCGGCCAACAGGTACGGACTGGCCACCAACTACTACGGGGTGAGCCATCCGAGCCAGCCGAATTACATCGCAGCGACCTCCGGCGCCCTGAACGGAGTCGTCAATGACAACGACATCACGATCAACGTCCCGAACATAGTCGACCAACTGGAAGCCAGGGACCGGACCTGGAAGGCCTACATGCAGTCGTTGTCGCTATGTGCGACCAAACTCGACCACGCATGTGGCAACCAGCTCTACGAGCGCAAGCACAATCCTTTTGTCTCGTATGCGGACGTCCAGAACAACCCCTCCCGCATGGCCAATGTCGTCGACCTGAGCCAACTGGCGGCTGACCTTGCGAGCGAGAACGCACCCAACTACTCGTGGATCTCGCCTGACCAGTGCAGCGACATGCACGGCCGTGCTGGACCGGCAAGCGATCCCTGCAACTTTGGCAATATCCAGGGCTTGATCGCGACCGGCGATGCGTTCCTCAGCTCGACGGTCAGCATGATCATGTCCTCCGACGCGTGGACTGACAACTCGGCCATCTTCATCACCTGGGACGAGACCGACTTCCCGTTCGTTGATGTCAGCGGCTGCTGTGACGCCGTGCCCGGCGGTGGCCACGTGGTCACGTTGGTGATCACCCACTCGCGCCACTCGCACCGAACGTCGGATGAGGCTTTCAACCACTACTCCATGCTGGCGACGATCCAGCAGGCGTGGCGGCTCGGCTGCCTCGCCAACACCTGCGACCGGAAGAACGTGGAGCCGATGACTGACCTGCTCGCATCCCGCGACTGATCTCCTGAAGGGCGCCGGCGTAAGAGCCGGCGCCGATCTCCCTTCGTACTTGACAGCCCGTTGCCCGCTTGGGACACTGCGGCAACGTGAGTTTAGTGAGCGGCATGGCTAGGAGCATTTCAGCGACCGGCTTGATCGCTGTGGTCGCGACTTGCGGCCTCATGGTCAGCGCCTGCGGATCGGCCAGCTCGTCTTCGAAATCCTCAGTAACACCAACCCCGACGCCGACGCCAACAACGAAGACGATCTCGAACGTCGATGCCTGCATGCTCGTCACCGCCGCCGACGCTTCTAAACCAGATGGAGTAGCAGTTACGAATCACTAATCAGCAGCGAAGATTCCGGGGGCTTGTATCTACGCCAGCGCGGACGGCGCCACGACCGTTTTTGTCATTGCCCAGGCTTACGCGGATGCCACCAGCGCCAACTCGGTCTCTCCCGAACAGCTGGCGGCCGCCCTCAACGGCGCCTACGGGATCGCGAACGCCAAGGCAGTCAGCGGAATTGGCGACAAGGCAGTCGAGTACGCCGTTACGAGCTCCGCGAACAACTCCACCGGTGCGGTGATCTTCGTGTTCAAGTCAAACGTCGTGATGATGATCGCGATCTCACCCTTGACCGATACGAAGAAGCTCGAGGACTTGGCTCGTACCGCGGTCGGAAAGCTGCAATAACCGGTAAGCCAAATCATCGACCCAGTGCTGCAGAAGCGGTCCGTCGATGTGGGCGGTGAGAGGGTCGAACTCCCGACCTCCTCGGTGTAAGCGAGGCGCTCTGGCCAACTGAGCTAACCGCCCGCAGCGGATGCTCAGTTTAGTGTCCGGACCCCAGAGGAGCTGGACACTTACCCAGCGGTGAGCACGCTCAGCGCCGAGTTGAGCTGCGCGTCCTTCGCGTAGCCGTTAGCCGGCTGCTGGACGTCGAACTGGTCGTTCGTGCTGGCCAGCGGGACCGTGACGTCGGGCGTCAGACCCTTGTGGTCGATCGTCACGCCGTTGGGCAGGTACCACCGCTTGACCGTGAGGTGGATGTCGGCCCCGTCGTTTAGCGGGAAGTCCTGCTGCACCGACCCCTTGCCAAACGTCACCGTGCCCACGAGCTTGGCGCGCTGGTGGACCTGCAGCGATCCCGCCACGATCTCCGCCGCCGATGCGCTGTTGGCGTCGACCAGGACGACCAGTGGCACCGACGCCGCCAGGTGCTCGCCGCTCACGGTGTGCTTGTCCACGGTGCCGAAGCGATCGTGGAGCTCGAAGGTTTCCCCGCTCGCGACGAACTCACTGATGACGTGGTCCGCTTGATCGATGAAACCGCCCGGGTCTTCGCGCAGGTCCAAAACCATCCCCTTGGCGCCGGGCAACCCTGAGGTCAACGCCGCGTGCAACTCGTCTGTCGTCGTCGTGGTGAATTGGTACAGGCGCACGTACAGGATGTGATCTGCGATCACGGTCGACCGCACCGAGGGCACCTGGATCTCTGCGCGGGTGATGGTGACCGAGAACGTCTGGCCGGCCCGCTGGATGGTGAGTGTCACCTTGGATCCGTTGGGGCCCTGAATCAGCGCCGACGCCTGGTCCGAGGTGAGGCCCTTCAAGTCCTTGTCCCCCACCTTCACGATCTGGTCACCGGACTGCAGCCCGGCCGCTGCGGCCGGTGAGCCCGGCACGGTGCCGGTGATCATCGGATATGCATTGGTGTTGAAGCTCAAGTAGATGCCGATGCCCGAGTAGTGACCCGTGTAGACGTCTTGCAGCCGCTTGTATGCGGCCGGGTCGTAGTAGGCCGAGAACGGGTCGTTCAGACTGGCGATGAGTCCCTGCACGGTCCCGTGCGAGAGCTTGGTGGTATCCAGGTTGCCGTCGACGTAATCGGCCTGGATCACACGGATCGCCTGCTGCAACTCGGTCGTGTCGACGCGGCCGGCCGAATGGTGCGCGACATACGGCATCACATCGGGGAAGGCCTGGTCGGTGTAAACGCCCAGGCCGAAAGCGATCACCGCGACCACCAGGACGGCAACGCCCCAAAAGGCGTCGCGGCGCTTCATGTCAGCAGACTAACCGAACCCCTCTCCCCAACCCTCTCGCCTTAGTGGACAGGGACGCTAGCGGGCTAGCAGCCGAGCCAGATGCAGGGATCTCTGGGGTCGTTGTTGACGCGAATCTCGAAATGCAGGTGCGGCCCGGTCGACCATCCAGTTGACCCTTCATAGCCGATGAGGTCTCCTCGGGCGACGATCTGGCCGCTCGATAGGCCGCTCGCATACCCGGCCAGGTGGCCGTACACGGTCGAGTACCCGTTGCCGTGGATCATCATGATCAGGTTCCCGTAGCCGATCGAGCCGGGATAGAAGTAGATGACTCCCGTGTCTGCGGCGACGATCGGCGAGTGGTACGCAGCTGCGATGTCGATGCCGGTGTGCTTCCGGTGCGGGTATGGGCACGACGGGTCGTAGATCTCGAGATAGAAGGTCACGCAGCCGTAACCCTGGCTGATACAAGCGAAGCCGCACGCAGGCTCGGGCCATTCGAACTGTCCTGTGCCACCTCCGGCCTTCTGGGCGGCTGCTTCATATTTCTGCTGGAGCGCGGCGACCTGGGCGTCGATCGCGGCTCTCTGTGCCGCCACCTGCTGGTATTGCGTCTGGAGCTGGGCTTCGAGCTGGACCGCAACCGCCATCGCCGCTTTCTGGGTGGCAACGTTCTTCTCCAGGTCCGCCTCGGTCGCCTGCAGCTGTTGGAGCAGCGCGACCACCTGGGCCCTCTGGATGGCGAGAGTGGCATTGTTTTGATCGAAGGTCGCGCGTTCGACCGCGAGCTCGCTGAGCAGCTTGCGATCGGAAGCCGCGACCTGCTGAGCGCCGATCATCCGGTTCATCAGGTCGTTAAACGTGTTCGCGGTCAGAACCAGCTCGACGTAGTTCACAGAGCCGTGGTCGTCCACATAGCGCAGCCTCTGGTTGAGCAGCTCGTCGCGCACGCTCATTTGCGCGTGCAGCCGCGTCAGGCTCGCTTCCATGAATCTGATCTGGCGATCAAGGTCATCGATTGATTTCTGCGTGGTCGCGATCAGCGCCTTCTGCGCTGCGATTTGGGCGTTGAGGCTGCTGATCAGGGAGTAGATCGCGTTGATCCGCGCCTGCGTGTCCGAGATTCTCCCCTGGATGTCCAGCAGCTGCTGCTCATTGTTGACTTGCTGGCCGATGCCCTGGTTGTAGGCGACGCAGGCCTGGTAGACGTCAGGAGGATCGCCTGGGTAGCAGTAGATCGCCACCGAGGTTTGCAACGACAGCGGGATCCACAGCACCGTGGCGGTGACGACCGCGGCGACGACCCCTGCGACCCGTCTCCTCACGTCACAGCCTCACGAAGCGGCGTACGCCGATGTAGCTGCCCACCGCACCGAGCAGGGCGCCGCCGAGCAGCAGGTCGCGGGCGAGGCTCGCGAGGAAACTGGGGTCGTACGACAGCGGGATGAATGCGATGTCGGAGCGGAACTGTTGCACCGCCGGCGGATACGCGATGACGAGTAAGGCGAGCGCTATCGAGGCCGCGATCAAGCCGGTCATCACACCCTCGATCACGAACGGTCCCCGCACGAACCACTCGGTGGCCCCCACCAGCTTCATCACCTCGATTTCCTTACGACGGTGGTACACGGCCGTCCGGATCGTGTTCATGACAATCACGACAGAGACGACCACCAGGATTGCCAGCAGGCCTACGCCGGCGAAGCTAAGCCACTGCGACAGCTGGAGCATCCGTTTGACGAAGTCGCCCTGGTAGTTGGTCGGATTCGTGGGATCCACTCCCGACCACTGACGGGCGAGCGTATCGATCGATGCGACGTCGGACAGGTTGCGCACTCGCACTTCGAGCTTGGCGTCCAATGGATTGCCGTCCAGCTGCTGGGCGAGCACGGCATTGTTCGGGTCCTTCGTGAAGTTCGCGAGCGCCTCATCCTTCGTGATGAACTTGACGCTCGCGATCCGCGAGTCGGCGCTCAGCTGCGTCTGATAGTCGTAGACGCTCGCCAGCGGGGTGTCGTCGGCGATGTTGATGGAGATGACGCTCACCTTGTCGCGGAAGCCGTCGAGCACCTGCGAGAGTGCGTGTCCGACCAGAAGGTTCACGCCGCCGAGAATCAGGATGAGCGTGATCGACAGAACCGCGGCCAAGCTGACCGCGAGATTCCGAAAGAAGCTCTGCCAGGCGCTATTGAGCGCGAATCTGAGGTTTCGAAACATCTTCGTGATACCGTCCAGAACGGTCGTCTCGGGCAATCTGCCCCGCATCGATCGCAACGACGCGGCGGCGGAGTAAGTCGACGATCTCACGGTTGTGAGTCGCCATCACGACGGTGGCGCCCCGCGAGTTGATGCGCAGGAAGAGCTGCATGATCTCCCACGCCGTGGCGGGGTCGAGGTTGCCGGTGGGCTCGTCCGCGATGATCATGCGCGGCGCATGCACGAGCGCCCGCGCGATCGCCACGCGCTGCTGTTCGCCACCCGACAGGTTCGAGGGATATGTCTGCTCCTTGCCGGCCAGACCCACCGTGTCCAGCGCCTCGGCCGCCCGCGACTGGACCAGCCGGTCCGGCTCGCCGAGGACGCGCAGCGCGAAAGCCACGTTCTCGTACACCGTGAGGTTGGGCAGGAGCTTGAAGTCCTGGAAGACCAGGCCGATCTTGCGCCGGTAGTACGGGAGCTTGCGCCGCTTCATGCGGCCGAGCTCGACGCCCTCGACGAAGATCTTGCCCTTGGTGGGCTTCTCCTCTCGGATGAGTAGCCGCACCAGCGT
>CATPBF010000088.1 GCA_955652585.1 Candidatus Dormiibacterota bacterium
GTCCCGAACGTAGCCCAGGAGCATGAACTGCTTCAGGCGCATGCCCAGGAGCTCTTCCGTGGTGCGTCGGTGTAGCGCCTTGGAGATCTGCGTCAGCAACGCGACCAACCCTGTGTCAGCACCTTTCTCCATCTTGGCCATCTCCGATCCTACCACTAGATGAGAATCATTCCCACCTTCCAGATAATCCATGCAATAAGGATCATAATACTCCTGTTATAGTGATCGTCACGTAAACAGGTTCGTCAGCGGAGGCATTATGAAAATCCACAAATCAGCTATTCGACCCCCGACCAGCGAGCGGCGGCGCTGGCTCGCCCTCGTCGTCGTCTGTTTCGGCCAGCTCATGATCGTCCTCGACTCGACGATCGTGAACGTCGCGCTGCCGTCGATCCAGCGCGACCTGCGGTTCAGCCAGGCCGACCTGACGTGGGTCGTCAACTCCTACCTCATCACTTATGGGAGCCTGTTGCTCCTGGCCGGGCGCGCGGGCGACTTGATCGGCCGCAAAAGGGTCTTTCTCGCCGGCGTAGCTGTCTTCACAGCCGCGTCGGTCCTGAGCGGCTTTGCCTACGACCCCGCGCTCCTCGTGGGCGCGCGCTTCCTTCAGGGCGCCGGCGGGGCTCTCTCGGCCGGAGTGATCCTCGCCCTCATCATCACCGGCTTCCCCAAGCCGGTCGAGCGCGCGCAGGCGATGAGCGTCTTCACCTTCGTCCTCGCGGGCGGGGGCTCGCTCGGGCTGCTGGCCGGCGGGCTGCTGACTGAATCGATCAACTGGCACTGGATCTTCTTCATCAACCTCCCTATCGGCGTGGCGACCTTCATTGCGGGAGCCGCGTTGATCGAAGAGACCGGAGGCGCCGTCCTCCGTCAGAGGGTTGACGTCGCCGGCTCCGTCCTGGTCACCGCCGCGATGGTGCTCGGGGTGTACGCGATCGTGACCGCCGCCGAATACGGCTGGACTTCAGCCCACACCCTCGGGTTTGGCGGAGCGGCGATCGGCCTCCTCGCGACGTTCCTGGCGCTCGAGGCGCGCATCGAGAATCCGATCCTGCCGCTGCGCATCCTGCGGCTGCGGAGCCTCACCGGCGCGAGCGCGGCACGCGCAATGCTCGCCACCGGAATGTTCGCGACCTTCTTCCTCGGCGCGCTTTACCTGCAGCACGTCAAGGGCTATAACTCGTTGGGCACCGGGCTCGCGTTCTTGCCCTCAACGCTGACGCTCGGGGTGCTTTCGACCGGGATCACCGCCAGGCTGATGCGCAGCTTCGGTCCTCGGGCATTGCTCATTCCCGGCCTGGCCATCATCACGACAGCGCTATCTCTACTCGCCACTGCCGACCCGAACACCGGCTACTTCCCCGGCATTTTCGGAGGCTATCTCCTGTTCGGGATCGGAGCCGGCATGTCGTTCATGCCGCTGATGACGATCATGATGGCCGAGGTTCCAATGGCCGATGCAGGCGTTGCGTCGGGCGTCGCCAACGTCACGATGCAGGTTGGCGCGGCGCTCGGATTGGCCGCGCTGGGCACGATCTCCGCCGACTACAGCCGCGGACTGGTGGCTCAAGGCCAATCGGTGGTGAGCGCATTGGCCAGTGGATATCAGCTGGGGTTTGCAATCGCGGCCGCGTGCGTGGCGACCGCGCTGATCATCGTGGTCGTGGCCCTCCGGTCACCGGCGAGGGTTGGGGTGCAGCGGCCTCTGGCTCAGATCGAGCCGGCGGGCGCGGACGACGCCCAGGCAGCCTGATTCAGCCGAGGAGGTGGCGCTCGAGGAATGCGGTCATGCGCTGGAACATGAGGATCTGGTTCTCTCGGCGGGCGAAGCCGTGGCCTTCACCCTCGAAGGTGAGGTACTCGACCGCCCGCCCGAGCGAGCGCATGCGCTCCACAAGCTGGTCCGACTCCTCGCGCGGGATCCGTGGATCGTTGTCGCCCTGGATTACGAGCAACGGGCAACGCACGTTCTCGACGTAGCTGATCGGCGAGCGCTCGATCAGCTTCTCGCGATCGGTTTCCAGATCGCCGATCCAGAGCTTGTTCCATCGCTTCCAGTTGGGCGGGTCGTTTTCGAGCATCGTCACGAGGTTGCAGGGCCCGAAGATGTCCACGCCACAGCACCAGTACTCTGGGAGCCGCGTGACGCAGGTGAGGGACGCGAAGCCGCCGTACGACCCACCCCACACGCCCAATCTCTGAGGATCGAAGTCGGGCTGGGCCCGCATCCACTCCGCCACCGAACGAAGGTCGGCGAGGTCGATCCCGCCCCAGTCGCGATGGATTCGGGTCTGCCACGCCTTTCCGTAACCGGTGGATCCGTGGATGTTCGGCATGACGATCGCCACGCCTTGATCGAGCATCCTGGCCACCAGCGCGGTCTGGTACTGCGGCCGGGACTGGCCTTCGGGGCCGCCGTGGATGATCAGCAGCGCAGGTCCCTGAGCGGTGCGGGCATCCGGCCGGAACACGTAGCACGGGATATCGCCTTCGGTGCCATGGATGCGGATCGACTCGGGGCGCGGTGGGTAGCGCGGCAGGGCCTCACCGCTGAGCAGGAGCCGGTCCTCGCCGGTGGCAACCTCGAGGATCCGGATCTCGACCGGCCCTCCCACGGGGAGAAGGGCATATGCGCATCGGACGCCGTCGTTGGAGACCACGATGTCGCCGACGGTTCCGTTGGTTTCCCGTTGGCCGACCGCCCCGTCGTCGTACCGCCAACGCAACCGTGAGTAGCCATCTTCGTTAAGGCTCCAGACGACCGCACGCCCGTTCGACGAAGTGGTCGCCAGCTCGACGTCCCAATCCGTCCGCTCGTATACCTCGCGCTCGCCGCTGTGGATGTCGATCGCCTCGAGGTGGAGGAAGTCGCTGTCGTGGTCGGTGATCGCCAGCATGCGCCCGTCCGCAAGCCAGCCGGCCGGGACGTTCTGCATCTCGCCTTCGTGCGCGGTCAGTTCCGCGACCTCGCCAGTGTCCGCCTCCACGGCGATCAGGTCTTGATCCGTGTTCTGGGCTACGCGCATGACGCCCAGCCAGCGTCCATCGGGAGACCAGCCACCGGCGACATGCCATGCGGGCCCGGAGGCCACCAACCGCTGCCGCCCCGTCTTGGTGTCGACGATGGCGACGTCTACGTCGCCGGGCTCGCGGGCGTTCGTGCTGATGGCGATAGACCTTCCATCAGGCGATGCCGCATACCGAGACAGGTGATGCTGGACGCTGTCGCCCTCGCTCACTGCGAAGTCCTCGAGCCGACCGTCCGAACGCCCCACGTACACCTGCCACCGCTCCGTGCCGCCTCGGTGGGCGGTGACATAGAGATCACCAGTCGACGACCATGAGAGACCATGCGCCGCCGCGCCCTCGACGGCGAATGCGGTTCGAGGCTCGCCCCCCGCGACAGGGATCTCGCAAACCACGGCCGGCCCATCCTTGGGGGACACGAACGCAAGCGTCGACCCGTCGGGTGAGAACGCGAACGGCGCCGGGCCGGAGTAGCGCCGGGTCGTGTGAAACAGGAACGAGATGAGTAGACCGGGCGGCCTGGGCGCGGGTTTGATCGCTTCGGCGGTCACGCCGTGCCCTCGTTCCTCTTATAGAAACGGCACGGCGGCGATTCCGATGTGGTGTGGAAATTCCAGTGCCGGCACCAGGCCGTGCCGTCGAACATCCGGCAGGTGCCACACGTAACGCGGGTGTGCTCCACCGGCGTCTTCTTCATGTGATGCTCGGGCCGCTCGCCCGCAAACCCTGCCTTCACAGCTGCGACCGCACCTCCCACAGCTCCGGGAAAAAGCGTTTGTCGAGTGTCGACTTCAGGTAGTCGGCCCCGCTGCTCCCTCCGGTCCCAGGCTTGCCGCCGATCTGCCGCTCGACCATGAGCACATGGCGGGCGCGCCAGAGGGCGAAGGTTTCGTCGTGGTCGAGCAGCGCCTCGCACAGGTCAAAGAGGTCGGCGTGACGCGCGCGATCCATATAGATGTCGCGCAGCGACGGCGAGCCTCTTCGCTTGACCAGCGAGCGGAAGGCGTCCGCCAGCGATGGTTCCTCGAGGCGCTTGCGCAGGCGGTTCATCTCGTCCGGGGTCGCTTCGATGCGCGCAAGGTATGCGGGCTCCTTCACACCTGACAAGAATTCGATCTCGCGGAACTGCACCGACTGGAAGCCGCTCGCGGGTGCGAGTTGCGAGCGGAAGGCGAGAAAGTCCTGTGGCGACATCGTCTCGAGGACCTCGATCTGCTCGACCAGCAATTTTTCGATCACGTATACGCGCTTTAGGAGATGGCGGGCATAGAAGATGTCGTCGGCCTCGATCCGCGAACGGGCACCGGCCAACTCGTGCACGACGACCTTGAACCACAGCTCGTAAGCCTGGTGGGCGACGATGAACAGGAGCTCGTCGTGTTCCTCGCTGAGGCCCGTCTGCAGCTGCAGGAGCTCGAGCAGCCTGAGGTAGGAACTGTATGAGAGCCTGCGTCCTTCCTCACCGAATTGCCTGCTCATGTCGCCAGGAGCCTAATGCTTGAAGTGCCGCCGGCCGGTCAGCACCATCGCGATCCCCGCCGCGTCGGCCGCCGCGATCACCTCGTCATCCTTCACCGAGCCGCCCGGTTGGATGGCGGCGGTGACGCCTGCCTGGATCCCGACTTGCAGCCCGTCTGGAAACGGAAAGAACGCGTCTGAGGCCATGACCGAGCCCTTCGCCCGATCGCCCGCGCGGTAGATCGCGATCTGCGCCGCCTCCACGCGCGACATCTGCCCCGCGCCCACGCCGACCGCGGCGCATTCGTTGAAAAGGACGATCGCATTGGACTTCACGTGTTTGACCGCGGTCCAAGCGAGTCCGAGCTGCTCCCACTCCTGCTCCGTGGGCTGCCGTTTGGTGACCACTATGCATAAGCTGCGGTCGAAGGCCGCGCGATCCCAGTCTTGCACCAGAAAGCCCCCAGCGACCGTGCGCACGTCGTAGTCGAACAGCCCACGCATCGGCACCTGTGCCGCCAGCACGACCATCCCCTTGCGGCGAGCGAGAACGTCGGTGGCCTCCTCGAGAACAGTAGGCGCGATGACTACGTGCGTGACGATCTGAACGATGAGCTCCGCCGTCGGGCGGTCCAGCGGCCGGTTGACGGCGACCACTCCGCCGAAGGCTGAAACCTTGTCACATTCGTAAGCCATCCGGTAGGCGGTGGCGATGTCCTCGGCGATCGCCAGGCCGCACGGATTCATGTGCTTGATGATCGCGGCCGCCGGCTGGTCGTAGTCGTTCACGAGCTCAAAAGCCGCGGCGGCATCCTGGATGTTGTTGAAGCCGGCCTCCTTGCCCTGGAGCTGCTTGGCGCCCCCCAGCCCACCAGGGTCCGGGCCGAACCTGTAGAACGCCGCGTGTTGGTGCTCGTTCTCGCCGTACTTCAGCGCCTGGACCAGTTGGCCGGCGAACGAAAGCTCCGGCGGAAAGCCGGAATCCCCCGACGCGCGCAGGTACGCTGCGATCCAGGAGTCGTAGGCGGCCGTGTGCGCGTAGGCTTCGGCGGCCAGGCGGCGGCGCATCGCCAGGTCGGGGCCTCCCGCCTGCAGCGCCGTAAGCAGCTCCGTGTATCGCTCGGGCCTCACGACGACCACGACGGCATCGTGATTCTTCGCCGCGGCTCGGATCATCGCCGGGCCGCCGATGTCGATCTGCTCGACCGCCTCTTCGAACGAGACCGACGGCCGGCTCACCGTTTCCACGAACGGGTACAGGTTGCAGCAGACCAGGTCGATCCTCTTGAGCCCGCGACTTGCCAGCGCCTCCATGTGCGCGGGCTTGTCGCGCCGCGCGAGGATGCCTGCATGCACGCCGGGGTGCAGCGTTTTGACGCGGCCGTCCATCATCTCGGGAAAGCCGGTCAGGTCGGTGATCGGATGCGCGTCGATCGCCGCCTCGAGGATCGCGCTCAGCGTGTTGCCGGTTGCGTAGAGCTCGAAACCGAGGCGCTGAAGGCCGCGGGCGAACCCGGTCAGCCCGCTCTTGTCACTGACCGACAGCAGGGCTCTCGGCAAGTCTCGCCTCCAGCAATCGAATGGCCGATGGAAGAATCCTGTACTCCGCTTCGTGGATGCGCCGGCGAAGAGTCTCCACGGTATCGCCATTCAAGACCGGCACGGCCTCCTGGGCGAGGATCGGCCCCGCATCCAGATCCTCGGTGACGAGGTGAACCGTCGCACCGGTCATGACCGCCCCGCCGCGGAGCGCCTGCTCGACCGCATCCATCCCGCCGGCGAACTGGGGCAGCAGCGAGGGGTGGACGTTCACGATGCGGCCCCGGAATGCCTCCAGGAAGGGGCGCGTATGGATGCGGTCATAGCCCGCGTCGACGACGAGCTCCACACGATGCGCCCTGAAGAAGTCGCGCATGGCCGCGTCGCGCTCCTCTTCGGACGAGAAGCCTTTGAGCGAGAGCTCCCCCAACGGGATCTTGCGCCGCCGTGCCAATTCCGCGCCGCCACACGAAGGCCGGTTCGTGGCCACTGCCACGACGTCGAGTCCGCGGTCGACGAGGTTGCGGAGGTTGGTTCCCTGCCCAGAGACGACTACACCGAGTCTCAGCGGATCACCACGCGTTCACCGGCCGTGTGCTCGATCACCTCACCGATCACCTGCGCACTGCGCGGAACCTCGTCTCGCTCGACGACAAGGATCATCCCGAGGCCCATGTTGAACGTGCCGAACATCTCGTCGTCCGAGATCCGGCCGCGCTTCTGCACCAGGGCGAAGATCGGGGGCTCCTCCCACGAGCGCCGTCCCAGGCGCGCGCCCAGTCCCTTGGGCAGGCAGCGCGGCAGGTTGCCGAGGACGCCGCCGCCGGTGATGTGCGCCGCGCCCTTCCACGCGATCGAACCAAGCTCCAGAAGATATGAACGGTGGGGTTCGAGCAGCTCTTCGCCCAGAGGCCGGCCGAGCTCGGGGAAGACGCGGCTGAGGGGCACGCCTTCGAAGACCTTGCGCACCAGCGAGAAGCCGTTCGTGTGGAGGCCGCTCGAAGGCAGCCCGATCAGCAAGTCGCCGGCGCGGATCGCCTGCGGGTCTCGCATGAGTCCGGCTTCGACCATGCCCACGATGAAGCCGGCGAGGTCATAGTCCCCGAGCGCGTACACCCCAGGCATCTCTGCGGTCTCGCCGCCGAGCAGAGCGCAGCCGGCCTCGCGGCACGCTTGCGTTACACCCTCGATCACCTGCGTGAAGACTGCCGGATCGAGCTTGCCGGTCGCGAAGTAGTCGAGGAAGAAAAGCGGTCGGGCGCCCGCGGTCGCGATGTCGTTCACGCAGTGATTGACAAGGTCGGCGCCGATGCCGCGATGAGAAGAGGCCGCGATCGCGACCTTGATCTTGGTGCCGACGCCGTCGGCGCTGGCCGCCAGGTGCCCGCCGCCCGGCAGGGCGAAGAGGCCGGCAAAAGGCCCGACCCCGCGCGAGACCTCGGAGCCGTGGGTGGCTTCGATCAGGGGCCTGACCCGTTCCAGCACCCGCTCGTACGCCTCTATGTCGACGCCGGCGGCGGCGTACGACAGGCCTTCGCTGCTCATCAGCTTTCGATCTGGATCAGCGCGGGAGGCGGCTCGAACTGCATCTGTCCCTCCCGCGCTTCGCGCGGGGGCCCCAGTGGAAGACGACTCACGTCTTCGTACCGCTGAGCAAAGGCGGTTCGAATTGCATCTTATCCATCGTCAGCTGTTGCGGAACCGGCACCGGATACGAGCCGTCAAAGCACGCACGGCAGAACTGCTCGGCGGTGCCGCGACCGATGGCTCGCATCAGGCCCGGAATTGAAAGGTACGCGAGGCTGTCGGCGCCGATGTGACGGCGCACTTCGTCGACAGTGCGGCCGGCTGCGATCAATTCTTTGGTCGAGCCGATATCGACACCCATGAAGCAGGGAAAGCGCATGGGCGGGCTCGAGATACGCATGTGGATCTCGCTCGCACCAGCCGCCCGCAGGCGCCCGATGATCTTGCTCGATGTCGTGCCGCGAACGATTGAGTCGTCGACCGCGATCACGCGCTTGCCCTTGATCGATCGCGGCAAGGCGTTCAGCTTGAGCATCACGCCCGCCTCGCGCAGCGATTGGTCCGGCTGGATGAAAGTGCGGTTGATGTAGCGGCTCTTCATGAGCGCTTCCCGAAACGGAATCCCCGCAGCTTCGGCGTAGCCGATGGCAGCCGGCGTTCCCGAGTCCGGGAACGCGATCACCATGTCTGCTTCGACAGGCGCTTCCTTGGCGAGCTCGTGGCCCATCCGGATGCGCGCCTCCTCAAGCTCGCAGTTCTTGAGGATGGAGTCCGGGCGAGCGAAATAGATGAATTCGAAAACGCACATCGCGTGCTTGTTCGAGGTCTGGAAGGTGAGGTTGTGCACACCGTGCTCGTCCATCACTACCATCTCGCCTGGCTGCACCTCGCGTACGAAGGTGGCGTTGACGGTGTCGAGAGCGCACGTTTCCGAGGCCACGACATGCGCGGGCTGCCCTGGGAGCGGGATAAAGCCGATGCATAGAGGTCGGAACCCGTACGGGTCGCGAAGGGCGATGAGCTGCGTGGGCGTGATGATCCCGCATGAATAGGCTCCGACCACGCGCGCGAACGTCTTGCGGATGACCTCTTCCCAGGTGCGCCCGTGCGTGTGCTCGATGAGGCGGGCCATGACCTCCGTATCGAGGCCGCTGTCAAACGTCGCGCCCTCCTCTTCGAGCTGGCGGCGCAAGGCCTCTGCGTTAAGGAGGTTGCCGTTGTGCGCGATGGCGCCAGGGCCGAGCTGGGGGTGATGGAAGGGCAACGGGTGCGCATTCTCGGCCCTGCTCGAGCCGGTCGTCGAGTAGCGCGTGTGGCCCAGCGCGATGATCGAGCCCTCGCCCATGTCCTTGACGATGGCGGGCGAAAACACCTGGGCGACGAGGCCCATGTCGCGATGCACGCGCACCGAATGGCCGTCGGAGACCGCGATGCCGGCGGACTCCTGGCCGCGATGCTGCAGCGCGAACATCCCGAAGTAGGTGATGTTCGCCACGTCGACCCCGCGGGCTGCGCAGATGCCGAAGACCCCACACACGGTTAGAAGCTCAACCCCGTTTCCCAGGCTTGACGGATCTGGTCGAGCTGCAGCCGGAACTGGCCTTCAAACTCGACGGTATCGCCTCCCGCCATGCCGAGCAGCGAGATCTCGACGTGGTGGCGACGCGCCAGGGTCTGGAGCTCAGGCATTGCGCGGGACGCCACGCTCACGATGAAGCGCCCGGGTGTCTCGCCGAAAAATGCCGCATCGAGACGCAGGGGAGCTTCCGGGCGGAGGGCTGGGCAGCGCACGCCCATGCCGCCCAGGAGGCAGCACTCGGCGAGGGCGACGAGCATCCCTCCGTCCGCGCAGTCGTGTGCGGACCGAAGCTGGCCCGCCTTGGCCGCGGCCAGGATCAGCCTGTTGACGGCAGCTTCTCGGGTGAGGTCGAGCGGGGGCGGGCGGCCCGCCACGGTTCCGTGCTCGACCTTCAGGTATTCACTGCCGCCGAGATCGTTGAGGCTCGACCCCACCAGGAGCACGAAGTCGCCCTCGTGTTTGAGGCCCACCTCGAGGCGGTGCGCGTAGTCGTCGATCACGCCGATCATGCCCACGACCGGCGTGGGATGAATGGCCGAGGTGCCGGCGGAGTCGTTGTAGAGGCTTACATTCCCGCTGACGATCGGCAGCTCCAGCGCGCGGCAAGCTTGCGCAAGGCCGGCGATCGTCTCCTCGAGCTCCCAGTACACCTCCGGCCGGTCGGGGTTGGCAAGGTTCAGGCAGTCGGTGACGGCCAGCGGGCGTGCGCCCGTGGCGACGATGTTGCGGGCGGCCTCGGCGACCGCGTGTTGCGCGCCGAGGTTGGGGTCGAGGTGGCAGTAGCGAGCGTTGCAGTCGGTAGTCATCGCCAGCCCGAGCCGCGTGCCCTTGACGCGCAGCAGGGCGGCGTCACCACCCGGCGCCACCACAGTCGAGTCGCCGACCATGTGGTCGTAGCGGCGGAAGATCGGCCGGCGGCTGCACAGGTTGGGGCTCGCGAGCAGCCGGAGCAGGGACTCGCCAGGGTCGAGCAGCGGCGGCAGCGAGTCGAGGCGAAGCGAAGGCGCGGGCTCGGGCGCGACGCCGGCCAGCCGGCGCGGCGGCGCCCCATCCGTGAGCAGATCGATCGGCAGCCGCGCCACGACCTCGGTCTGGTCGAAAACCGTCAGGTGGCCGTCGTCGGTCACATCGCCGATCACGGCTGAGGTCAGGTCCCAGGTCGAAAAGATGCGCTCGACCTCGGACTCGCGGCCGCGCTGAACCACGACGAGCATGCGTTCCTGAGACTCCGACAGCATCACGTCGTAAGGCGTCATGCCGCGTTCGCGCCGCGGAACCAGCGAGACGTCGATGCGAGCGCCCGCTCCCGGAACCCGGCCCGCGCACTCCGCCACCGACGACGTCAGCCCCGCCGCCCCGAGGTCCTGCACGGCTACGACCGCATCGGTCTGGGCCAGATCCATGCACGCCTCGAGGAGGCACTTCTCGAGAAACGGGTTGCCGACCTGCACCGCCGGGCGCCGCTCCGAGCTCAATTCATCGAGCTCGACAGAGGCAAACGAAGCGCCGTGGATGCCGTCCCGGCCCGTGTCGGCACCGACCAGCATCAGGCTGTTGCCCGTGCCCTCTGCGCGCGCCCTCATGAGCCGGTCGACCCGCACCAGCCCGACGCACATCGCGTTGACGATCGGGTTGTTGGCGTAGCACTCGTCGAAATACACCTCTCCGCCCACGGTCGGGATGCCGATGCAGTTCCCGTAGCCGCCGATGCCGGCCACGACTCCGTCGAAGTGACGGCGCGAACCGGGCAGCGGACCGAAGCGCAGCGAGTCGAGCAGAGCAATGGGCCGGGCCCCCATCGCGATGACGTCGCGAATGATGCCGCCGACCCCTGTCGCCGCGCCCTGGTAGGGCTCGATCGCGGATGGATGGTTGTGGGACTCGATCTTGAAAACGGCGGCCCAGCCCGACCCGATCTCGACGGCGCCCGCATTCTCCCCTGGGCCCTGGAGCACCGCCTCGCCTGCCGAGGGCAGGCGGCGCAGAAGTGTCTTCGAGGTCTTGTAGGAACAGTGTTCCGACCAGAGCACCCCGAGCATCCCGAGCTCGACCATGTTCGGCGGCCGTCTGAGCTTCTCGACGATCACCCGATACTCCTCCGGAGTGAGCGCGACCTCTCGCAGCCGGCGAGAGTCGACCGTGTCGAGGCTCACGAGACCAGCACCCTCAGCGCGCTGCCGGCTACCGAGCGGAAGAGCTTGAGACCGTCGGCGCCGCCCAGCTCGGACTCGGCGCAACGCTCCGGGTGGGGCATCATCCCGAGCACGTTGCCGCGCTTGTTGATGATGCCCGCGATGTTGTGCAGCGAGCCGTTCGGGTTGGCGTTTGGCACGACGCGGCCGCCGGCGTCGCAGTAACGAAAAACCACCTGGCCGCTCTGCTCGAGCCGCGACAGGACGGCGGGTTCGGCGAAGTAGCTGCCTTCGCCGTGAGAGATGGGGACGCGGATCACCTCGCGTTCCGCGCACTGAGACGTGAACGCCAGGTCGGTTCGCTCGACCGCGAGGTGAGTCCACTCGCAGCGGTACTCGAGAGACGCGTTGCGGATCAAGGCGCCGGGGAGCAGCCCCGCCTCGCAAAGGATCTGGAAGCCGTTGCAGATTCCCCACACCAGCCCGCCGCGATCGGCGAACTCACCGATCTCCTGCATCACGGGCGCGAAGCGCGCGATCGCGCCGGTGCGGAGGTAATCGCCGTAGGCAAACCCGCCCGGCAAGATGACGCAGTCGCAGCCCTTGAGGTCGGCGTCCTTGTGCCAGAGGTATTGAAGCTGCGCACCGACGACCTGGTCGATCACCCAGCCGCAGTCGCGGTCCGACCATGTACCTGGAAATACCACGACACCGAACTTCATCGGTGAGTATCCCGATGAAGGACCTGATCGACCTCGAAGTGAAAGTCCTCGATGATGTGATTCGCGAGCAGCTGCCGGCACATGGCGTCGACGCGCTCACGTGCCTCGTGCATGCTCTCCGCCTCCATGCTCACCTCGATGTATTTGCCGACGCGGACGTCTTCGACCTCGCGAAACCCTAGCGTCGCCAGTCCTTGCTTGACGGTGATTCCCTGTGGATCGTTGACGACTGGCTTGGGCGTCACGATGACCCTCGCCACTACCCGGGTCATTCGGACATCACTCGTTGCGCGGCTTGCGTGGAAACAGAGGCTTGCCGACGAGCCGTTGATATGCGGTGAGATAACGCTCGCGCGTCTGCGCGACGATGTCGTCAGGCAGGCGCGGCGGCTCCGATTCCTTGTCCCACCCGGAACGGATCAGCCAGTCGCGCACGAACTGCTTGTCGTACGACTCGGGTGAACTACCGACCTGATAGGTGGCCCCCTCCCAGTAGCGCGAGCTGTCGGGTGTGAGGGCCTCGTCGATCAGGACGAGGTCGTCGTCGATGAGGCCGAACTCGAACTTGGTGTCCGCGAGGATGAGCCCTCTGCCCTCGGCGAGCGTAGACGCGAACTTGTAAAGCTCCATGCTCGCGTCGCGAAGCTTGGTGGCGAGCTCGTCACCGAGGTCCTTCTTCAACTGCGTAAAGGTGATGTTCTCGTCGTGGCCGCTCGCCGCCTTGGTCGCCGGCGAGAAGGTCGGGTAGGCGAGCCGCTCGCTCTCGCGCAGGCCGGGCGGCATCTCCTCACCGGCCAGCGTCCGCGAGTCCTGGTACTCCTTCCAGGCGCTCCCCGCCAGGTATCCGCGCACGACGCACTCGAAGTCGATGCGCTTCGCCTTGCGCACGATCATGAAACGGCCGGCCAGATCGCCACGACGCTCGCGCAGCTCGGGCGGCAGGTCCGGCACCATCCCCGAGACGAGATGGTTCTCCTGGAACGCATGCGTTTGCGAGAACCAGAAGATCGAGAGCTGGGTCAGCACCTTGCCCCGGTCGGGGATACCGTTGGGCAGGACGTGGTCGAAGGCGGAGATGCGGTCGGTGGCCACCATCAGCAGCCGGTCGCCGCCCAGCTCGTACGTGTCGCGGACCTTGCCGCGCGAGAAGAGCTTGAGCGGAAGGTCGGTCTCGGTGACCGCGGGTCCCGCGATCACCGTGCTTTCACACCCAGGCCGAGCCTTTCATACGCGAGGTCGGTGTGCTCCAGACCGGCCCACGGGTCGAAGACTTCGTCGAAGCGCGCGCCGATTCGCTTCATGACCTCTACGTCCTTCTCCAGAAGTGTTCGGAAGCCTGCGCCGTCTTCGTCGAGCGCCTCCATAGCGGCCGTCTGCACCACTGCATATGCATCTTCGCGTGACATGCCGCTGTCGACAAGGGCGAGCAGCACCCGCTGAGAGAACACAACGCCGCCACCAAACTGAAGGTTGCGGAGCATTCGCTTGGGCCGGACCTCGAGTCCGACCAGCACCGTTGTCATCTCGATCGCCATGAAGTCGACGGCGGCACAGGCGTCGGGGAAGATGATGCGTTCGGCGGAGGAGTGGCTGATGTCCCGCTCGTGCCAGAGGCCGGTATTCTCGAGCGCGGTCACGAGATGCCCGCGCACGACTCGTGCCAGGCCGCACACGCGCTCTGTGATGACCGGGTTGCGCTTGTGTGGCATAGCGGAGCTTCCCTTCTGCTCCTTGCCGAACGGCTCGAACGCCTCCCCGACTTCGCTCCGCTGCAGGTGGCGAATCTCGATGGCGATCCTTTCCATAGCCCCCGCCGCCAGCGCCAGCGCCGACATGAAGTTCGCGTGGCGGTCACGCGCCACGACCTGGGTCGTGATCGGATCCGCCTTCAGATCTAGCGCAGCGCAGACGTGCTCCTCGACTCGCGGGTCCACCGTCGCGTGCGTGCCCACCGCCCCACTGACCCGACCCACCGCGACCTCTTCGGTGGCCCGCTCCAACCGAGCGAGCGCGCGGTCGAGCTCGGCCACCCATCCGGCCACCTTGAAGCCAAACGTCGTCGGCTCCGCGACGATGCCATGTGTCCGGCCGGCCATCAGCGTCTTGCGATGACGGAGCGCCAGGTCGGCGGCTGCTTCGCGAACGCTCGCAAGGTCGCGAGCGATGATCCGGGACGACTCCATCAGCTGGACCGCCATGGCGGTGTCGTTGAGGTCCTGGCTGGTCATGCCCAGGTGCACGTAGCGCGCTTCAGGCTGCCCGATCGACTCGTTGACCACCGTCAGAAAAGCGATCACGTCGTGCCCCACTTTGGCCTCTACCTCCGCGATCCGGGCGGCGTCGAAGGTGGCCTTGCGGATCTTGGGCAGCGCCGACTCCGGGATGCGGCCCAGGCCGGCCCAGGCCTCGCACGCCAGGATCTCGATGCGCAGGAACAGCTCGAACCGGTGCTGGTCGGCCCAGACCGCCCGAATGGCAGGCGGAGAGTATCGCTCGATCAATAAAGGCGCCGACTCCCAATGAACACTGGGGACAGCGCGATTATACCGACGCCGAGGGCCGGAGCAGATATTGTGGATGGAGCGTCACGGCCCACTAGATGCTGTGGGATGGCAGGGATATTTGAGCCGGCGTGACGGCGAACCTGATAATCGACACCTAAATGCCTGCAGCCCCTCCCGCGAACTCTCCTATGCCCAGTAACCAGTTCAAGCGGCGCCTCGTTTGAACGGGCACAGGCTGAAGGGCCAGTGAGCGACCCGCCTCGTGACGACGAGAGCGATCTCGTCGAGCGCGCCAAGCGGGACCCCCGGCAGTTCGGGGCGCTCTACGACCGGCACTTTCAGCAGATTTACCGGTTCGTGTATTCAAGAGTGAGGGAGCAAACCGCGGCAGAAGACGTTACTTCGGAGATCTTCATGAAGGCTCTGAAGGCCATGCCCCGATACCAGGACACGGGGCGTCCTTTTGCTGCCTGGCTGTACCAGATCGCCGTCAACGCCATCGCCGACCGCTACCGCACTTTGCGGCCGTCATCGCCATTGGAGGACTTCCACGACCTTTCCATCGCCGGCCCACCCCTGGAAGAGGAGGCCGCGCATCGCGACGAGATCCGCCGGATCTGGGTGCTCGTCGAGGCGCTGCCTGCTCAGCAGAAGACTGCCCTCGTGCTCAAGTTCCAGGAAGACATGAAGATCGAGGACATCGCCGTCGCCATGGGCAAAACGGCGGGCGCCGTGAAGCTCCTCATCCACCGCGGGGTAAGCCGCCTCCGCGACGAGGCCGGCACCCTCAGGCCGGCGGAATGAGCATGCGGCACGACCCCGAGCTCGACGACATCCTGCAGGACGGGGAACTGAAGCACGTCGCTGACCTGCTGCGCGCGGGCCGCATGAGCGAAGACCCTCCGCTCGACGACGCATTCCGCTCGGCGCTCCGGCGCCAGCTGATGAACCGGGCGTGGGGCATGGGTGGGCCCACCACCGAGCCCTGGTGGCGGAAAGCTTTTGGTCCGGCCGGCCTCGCGTGGGCTGGGGCGGCAGTGGGCGTGGTACTCATCGCCGCGGCCGTCGTGTTCACCGCCCTCACCAGCTCGTCGACTGGTGGCCTGACCCAGGAAGTCCAGGTCTCGAGCCCCATGTCCGATCAGGCCGCGGTCCGGCTCCAGCAGCCGATCCTGGTCACCTTCAACCAGCCGATGGATCACCAGGCCACCCAGAATGCGGTTCAGATCACGCCTGCGACCACGGTCGCGTTCACATGGAATGCGAAC
>CATPBF010000089.1 GCA_955652585.1 Candidatus Dormiibacterota bacterium
ACGTGCGGGGGCTGCACTACTTCTACAAGGAGCTCGCGCAGCGGTTTGCCGAAGCCGGCATCGACGCGGTCGCCATCGACTACTTCGGCCGCACTGCGGGCATGGGGGTCCGCGACGAAACCTTCGACTTCGCAACTCATATTCCGCAGACGACGGCCGACGGCATAGCGACAGACACGACCGCCGCCATTGCGTACCTGAAGTCCAGGGATGGAGGCGCTGTGAAGTCGGCGTTCACAGTCGGCTTCTGCTTCGGCGGGTCCAGCTCGTGGAACCAATCGGCCTTGCAGGCCGACCTCGCCGGCGCCATCGGTTTCTACGGTCGCCCGGAGCGCTCGCAGCCGTTCATCTCGAAGATGAAGGCGCCACTGCTTCTACTCGTCGCCGGCGCGGACGCGGCCACTCCGAGGGAGACGTCCCTCGACTTCGATCGCAGGCTGACCGAGGCCAAAGTCGCACATGAGCAGCACATATACGAAGGCGCCCCGCACAGCTTCTTCGACCGCACTTTCGAGCAGTGGAAGGATGCCTCCGACGACGCGTGGCGCCGGATCCTGGCTTTCGTCAAGAAGCACAGCTGAGGTCCGACTGATTTCGACCCTGGGGCCTAAGCCGGGCGCGGGCCCTATAGTCAACCCATGGCCAGACTGGCCCCCAGGGTGGCCGCGAAGTCCAAGCCGGCGGCCCAGCTGCCCGCTTCGCTGATAGCGGAGCTGGAGCACCGGCGGGCGGGCATGGCCCGTCACATGGCCCGTGCGGTGGTGGCCGTCGTCAAATGGGACGACTCCACCGGCGTCCCTCCCCGGCGCGACGCCATCGCCAAGGCGTGCGAGGCCGGCCTCGACCTGTTCCTTGCGACCGCGCGCGAGGCCCGGCCCGCGACGCAAGAAGAGCTCCGACGAGTCGCTCAGCTTGGCATTCTCCAGGCTCGGAGCAGCCAATCGGTCGAGCCCATCCTCGCCGCCTACCGAATTGCCGCTCGCGTTGCTTGGGATGCAATCCTGCGCGCCTGGCGTGGGCATCCGGCCGCGACACCCGAGGCCATCATGCTCACCGCCAACTACGTGTTCGTCGCGCTCGATCAGGTCGCGGCCGAGGTGACCAAGACGTATCTGCACGCGCGCGAGCAGCACATGCAGCGCGGCACACGTGCTCGCGCCCGCCTCTTCCACGCCTTGATCAGCGACAACTTCGATTCCGAGCTCGAGCTGCAGAAGCAGGCGCTGGCGCTCAACATGCCGATCGCGGCCACCGGCTATGTGGCAGTCGTCTCGAAGTTGGTGGTCGGCAAGAGCGACGGCGCACGAGGCGGAGAGGCTCTTGGTGAGGTGGCGGCATCCCTCGACGTGCCGCGCGGTGCGATCCATCACGTCACCGACCCGTCGACGCTGGTCACGCTCTGGCCCGCCGAGTCGCCGGCGCACGTGGACGGCGCGCGTCAGTTCGTGACGCAGCTGCACAAAGAGGCCGTCAATCGATCCGGCCCGGCACGGGCGCGGGTTCGCGCCGGCATCGGCGGTTACCACCCCGGCCTGCGCGGCATCTCGCGCTCGTACCTGGAGGCCCAGCAGGCCATCGAAGCGGGTCGGAAGCTCCGGCCTGACGACGTCTCGCACAAGCACGATGAGGTGATCCCGCATCTCGTCCTGGCTCAGAATCCGCGCCTTGCGGAACGCTTCGTGGCTCACACGCTCGGACCGCTGCTCGATCCCAAGACCCGCAACCGAGAGCAGCTGCTCGACACGCTCGAGGCCTATTTGGCCCAAGGGTCGGTGAAAGATGCCGCCGCGGCGCTGAACCTGCACCGCCACACCGTCCTCTACCGCCTCGACAAGCTTCGGGAGATCCTCGGCGCCGAGCTCGACACCCCCGCCGGCCGCCTTCGCCTGCAGCTGGCGTTGGACCTTCGCAAGCTGATCTGATCCGGGTTTAGGACACGATGTCCTAACTCGAGGGGGCGTTTTCCCACCCCGTGACTATGTGAGTAGGCCGCGGAGTCCGTATCCTCAAGCAAGTGAACATCAAATCCAACGGTCGACGCGTGGCTGTCACCGGGATGGGCTTCATCACCCCCATCGGCAATGACGTCGAAACGGTCTGGTCGAACCTGATCGAAGGCGTTTCGGGCATCGGCCGGATCACGCATTTCGACACCACGATCTTCGATTGCAAGATCGCCGGCGAGGTCAAGGGTTTCAACCCCGAGGAATACATGGACCGCAAGACCGCCCGCCACATCGGGCGCTACTGCCAGTTTGCGCTGGCAGCCTCCAAACAGGCTCTTGCGCAGTCGGGGCTCGTCCCCGGCGAGATGGACCCCGACGACGTCGGCGTGATCGTCAGCTCCGGCATCGGCGGGATGGAGGAGATCGAGAAGAGCCACACGCAGCTCATGGAGCGCGGGCCGAAGCGGATCAGCCCGTTCACGGTCCCGATGATGATCGCGGACATGGCGGCGGGGATCGTTGCCATTCACACGCACGCTGGAGGTCCGAACTACGCCATCGTCAGCGCTTGCGCTTCCGGCTCGCACGGCATCGGCGAAGCCTCGGAGATCATCAAGCGCGGCGACGCGGTGGCGATGCTCGCGGGTGGCTCGGAAGCAACCATTACTCCATTGACG
>CATPBF010000090.1 GCA_955652585.1 Candidatus Dormiibacterota bacterium
AGTCAGTCGTCATCTGAAAACGTGGCCGTTTTCGGCGTCCCGGCTGACTTCGGCAGCGTCTGGGGCCAGCTGCACAGCAGCTCGGGTGGCAACCTCGACGTCGCCGATCTAGCGCCGGATGAGGTTTATGTCGGCGACCAGCTCGGCACCACGCTGAACGCGCACGCGGGCGACCGGCTCGACCTGTACGTCGACGGCCACCTGACGTCAGTCACCGTCCGCGGCGTGCTCGACACCGAGGTCAACCCGAGCATCGCCAACCACGGCCCCATCGTCAACTCGGTATTGATGCCACTCGGCGCGATGCGCGCGGTGATGCAGCGCCCGAGCGGCTACAACCTGATCTTCGTCCACAATCGCGGCGCGGGTGCCTTCGACGACCTCGGGCCAGGCGGCGCGACAGGCAACGAGGTCACGAAGCACTTTCGCGTCGAGTTCACCGACCCGCAGGCGGCGGCCGACCTGTTCGCCTACGTGAGCACACCCGCCGTCAAGGCCCAGGTCAAGAAGATTCACGACCAGGCGTCTTTCCTCGATCCTACCCAGACCTTCAGCGCCCAGCTTTTGACAGAGCTGAACAAGCCTGTCGTGACGGATGAGTTCAAGGCCCTCGCAGGCAACCGATTCGCCGACCGTGTGCTGAGCCAGGCCGTGGCCGCAGCCGTGATCGGACCGCCTAGCGCGGCAGACGCTGCCATGCAGAAGCTCATCCTGCTCGTAGGAGTCCTACAGGTCGACACCCCGGCGGCGACCGAGCTGAAGGCCCTCCTCGGCCAGGCGAAAATCGAGGGCCCGCTGACGACGCTCGCACTGACGCTGCCCGAAGGCGATCCCGTGCGGACGGCCATCACTGACCTGTTCACCGAAGTTCAGCTTCCTGATGTGACGCCCAAGTTCAAGGCCATCGTCGGCAGCCCTGACCTGCAGACGCAGCTCGGTCAGGCGATCGCGGCCATCGACCCCGCGCAGCTGGCCACCTACAAGGAAATCGCGGGCCGGCTCGACCTGTACAACTACTCCGCCTACAAGGCGGACGCGGTCACCTTCGCCCAGACTGGCGGCTTGTTCATCACCGCGGCGCTGCTTGGGGTCAGCTTCTTCTCGATCTCCGTCGGCGTGCTGTTGATCTTCCTGATCTTCGTGATGCTCGCGGCCGAGCGGCGCGCGGAGATGGGCATGAGCCGCGCGGTCGGCCTCAAGCGCAGGCACCTGACCCAGATGTTCCTGTTCGAGGGCACGGCCTACACGCTCGCGGCGAGCGTGGTCGGCGTGGTGCTCGGCGTGGGCGTTGCCGCCCTCATGATCCGCGTGCTGTCGAGCGTCTTCAGCGGCTTCTACAAGGGCATCGAGCTGCAGTTCCACTTTGCGTGGACGAGCTTGGTGATCGCCATGTGCCTTGGCATCCTGCTCACGTTCATCGTGGTCGCGTTCTCCGCGTATAGGGTGAGCCGGCTCAACATCGTGGCCGCAATCCGCGACCTCGACGAGAGCGAGCAGCGCGACGCGGGCATCCTCTCGACGCTGGTCGCGCCGTTCAAGGTCGCCTGGGCCGCGGTGCACCAGCTGCGATTCGGACACCCCTTCGTCTTCCTCGGCAGCATCACCCTCGGCACGCTCGGAGCCATCCGCACGTTCTGGTGGGGTCTCTTCCGCCGCGGTCCGCTGACGATCCTCGCAGGCGCCGCCCTGGTCGCGCTCACGCTCGGGGACAACGCCCCGCTGGCCCACGCCGAGGTCTGGTATTCGGCGGGCGTGTCGCTCGTCATCATCGGCACGGGCCTGCTCGTCCGCTGGATCCTCGGCCTCGCCCACGTGCGCAGGCTGGTCGCGGCGCGTGCCGGCTTCACCCTGGCGGCGCTGGGGTTGCTCCTGTACTGGGGCCGCCCGTTCGGCCGGGTGGAGGCGCTGCTCCACCTCGAGGACCAGCTGCAGTCCAAGCAGCTGGTGGGCGGACCCGAGGTGTTCATCCTCTCGGCGCTGATGACCCTGCTTGGCGCCATCTGGCTCGTGATGTACAACAGCGACTTGCTGATCGGCGCCGTCATGTTCTTCACCGGCCGCATCAGCGGGCTCGCCGCGGTGACGCGCACCAGCATGTCCTACCCGATGTCGACCAAGTTCCGCACCGGGATGGCGGTGGCGATGTTCGCGATCGTCACTTTCATCATCGTGTACATGTCCGTCTTCAAGGACGTCCTCGTTCAGAACTTCGCGCAGGCCGACGCGGTCTCTGGCGGGTGGCAGATCGCAGCCGGCACGCCCGACAGCAACTTCTTCCAAACCGACAAGACGGCGTTCCCGCCGGATGTTGCAGCCCTGGTCCAGTCGAACCCCAACGTTGCCGCCGACCTCAGGGGCGTCGGCTGGGAGAACCAGTCGGTTGGGGTCCAGCTGCAGCAGGTCAAAGCGGACGGCACGGTCGCCAAGGTGTCGCCTGACAGCGGTTATGCGCTGCACGTGGTCGACGATGGCTATCTCTCCACGACCGGGTACTCGATGCAGCTGCGCGCGGCCGGCTATTCATCCGACCGCGCCGTCTGGGATGCCGTCCGCGACCATCCTGGCTACGCGATCATCAACGCCTCGAGCCTCGACGCCAGGACCGGGGGCTCGGCCGACATCGTCGGGATCAAGCCGACGGATTCGACCTTCCAGCCATTCCAGGTGCGCGCGCCGGCCTTCCGGCAGAACGGGAGCTCGACGTGGACGCTGACCGTGGTCGGCTTCATGAAGTCCAACGCCATTTGGGGTGGGGTCTATGTGTCGACCGCGACGGCGATGGAGAGCGGCCTGTTTGCGTCGCCCGCAGCCACCGCCACTCCTTCAGGCGCGCAGCCGGCCTCCGGCTTGCCGTCCAGCCTCGAGCCGCTCACGCCAACCGGCTACTACTTCGCCGTGAGGCCGGGCGTGGACGTGAGCAAGGCGCGCCTCGACCTCGGCCGCATGCTGGTGAAGGACCAGCTCGAGCCTGTGATCGTCGCCGACCAGCTGGCGCAGCAGCTGAGCGGCATCCTCACCCTGCTGAACCTGGTCACCGGCTTCCTCGCGCTCGGGCTCATCGTCGGCATCGCGGGCCTGGGCGTGATCAGCACGCGTGCCGTGGTGGAGCGGTTCCAACAGATCGGCATGCTCCGCGCGCTCGGCTACCGGCGCTCCCTGGTGCAGCGATCCTTTCTCATGGAGTCGAGCCTGATCGCGATCCTGGGACTCATCATCGGCACCCTCGTGGGCGTGTGGCAGTCTTACCGGTTCTTCGTCATCGACAAGACTTTCGGCACGATCATCTTCAACGTGCCCGTGGCGCAGATCGCCCTCATCCTCATCGGCGCCTACCTGGCGACGCTTGTCACCACTTACCTGCCGGCGCGGTCCGCGTCGCGCATCGCCCCGGCCGAGGCGCTTCGATACGAATAATTAGGTATGGCTCGGATCGAGAGGTACGGTCCCGGTGAGCTGGCTCCCGCGTACGAGCCTGGTGACTTCATCCTTTCCCATCGCAACCGTCCGATCGCGGGACTGATCAGCCTTGGCCAGAAGCGGAGGTTCCGCGGCGCCGACGCCGTCTACGCGCACTGGAGCCACTGCGCGGTGATCGTCGAACCGGACGGCACGCTCGTCGAGGCGGAGGCCCTCGGCGTGGTCAAGAGCCCGATCTCCAAATACAGAGCGAAGGAGTTCCACCTCGTGCGGCTCGGCCCCGAGCTCGACGCGGAGGGTCGGAAGCGCGCAGTGGACTACACGAACTCGCAGATCGGGAAGGGTTTCGGCTACCTCGCCCTGGTCGGTGTATCGATCTATCTGCTCACCGGCCTGCCGGTGCGGCTCATGCGCAGCGGCCATCAGATCTGCTCCGAGTTAGTCATGCGGGCGCTGCAGGCAGGCGGGTTGCTGGCGGACGCCGATGCGTCGCTGGCGCTGCCGGCCGACCTGGCGAAGAGGTTCGACGTCCGGCCCTGAGACGTCGCCCACTCACTGCAGGCGGGATTGCTCCGTCTGCCAGACGGTGGCAGAGATGCTCGCGATCAACCCCCAGCCGTCTGCTCCTCCAAGCC
>CATPBF010000091.1 GCA_955652585.1 Candidatus Dormiibacterota bacterium
GCCTTCGTTGTGGTTGCGTTCAGCCTGTCCAGCATCTTCGCGATCGGGTCGTCTTCTTCCAGCACGATGGCTATTTACGCCCCCTATATCAATCCCTTCTACGCGCTTTTGATCAACGTCCGGCCAACCCCGCCCGGCGTTTGGGTTGCGTGGGCGCCAACTCGAATTCCTCCTCACCCGCTACTACTACCGCAGATCGTGAGACACGGAGCCCAGGAGCACTGTTCGTTGCTTTCGACTTCGATCGGCCTCAAATCTCCCGGGTTGACAGAAAGAGATAGCTGGGCTAGTATTTCGCTATTCAACTATGGGAGTAGTGAAAGTTGGTCCATTTCTATCTCGACGCCCGCTCTGGCGTGCCGACTTACATGCAGCTCGTCAACCAGGTGCGGCGTGCTGTTCGAAATGGCACCGTCCACTCAGGGGATCGCTTGCCCACCGCCCGTGAGGTCGTGGCCGCTCTGGCGATCAACCCCAACACTGTGCTCAAGGCGTACACGCAGCTGGAGAGCGAGGGCCTGGTAATCAGCCGGCCCGGTCTCGGCACGTTCATCGCACAGGGCATTCCGGCGCCGCTGGCACCGGCGCTGCAACGTCAGCTCCGCCGGGGCCTCGACTCGTGGATTCGCAGCGCTGCAACGGCCGGGCTAGACCGCGACGGAATGCTGGCGTTGATTAACCTCGCGATCGACGAGCAAGGGGCGCACGTCGCATGAACGGGGCGCTGCACGCGAACGGCCTGAGCAAGCGATACCGAGCCGGCTGGGCGCTTCGCGACTGCTCGCTTCGCGTTCCCTCCGGCCGGATCTCCGGGCTCGTCGGACCGAACGGTGCGGGCAAGACAACTCTGTTGCGACTCGCGGTCGGCCTGCTCAAGCCGACCGCGGGCGAGATCAGCGTATTCGGATGGTCTCCCACCGAGCAGCCAAACCTTGTGCTGGCGCGAGTCGGTTTTGTTCCGCAGGATCGGCCGCTTTACCGCGCCTTCACTGTTGATGACATCCTCCAGCTGGGACGCCACCTGAATCCTCGATGGGACCAGGCCCTGGCGGTCGCGCGCCTGACGCGGCTTGCCATTCCATTGAATCGGAAGCTCGCTCACCTTTCCGGGGGCCAGCAGGCACAGGTGAGCCTTGCTCTGGCCCTCGGCAAGCGACCCGACCTGCTGCTCCTTGACGAGCCGCTTTCGAACCTCGACCCGCTGGCCCGGCGCGAGTTCATGAGCGGGCTGGTGGAGGTCGTCGCCGCTGAGGGTTTGTCGGTGATCCTGTCATCCCACGTGGTCGCCGAGCTCGAGCGCGTGTGCGATCACCTCGTAATCCTCAACGGCGGGCGTGTGCAGGTGGTGGGGGACATCGACGAGCTTTTGCAGCTCCACAAGCTGTTGATCGCGCCGAGGGTCGACCCGAAATCGATCAGCGGTGACGCGACAGTCATCCGTGCCACGCATACGGACCGCCAGTCGGCGATGTTGGTAAAAGTTGGCTCCGAGCCGGTTCGTCCGGACTGGGAAGTGCACGACGTTTCGCTGGAAGACATCGTCCTCGCTTATCTGGGTAATCCGGCCGCGGCGACCTTACCCGCGCCTGCAATGGAGAAGGCAGGATGATCTGGCTTACTTGGCGCCAGCATCGCCTGGAGGCCGTGGGCGGTGCGATCCTGCTGATCGTGGTCGTGGGTCTGGTCGGCGGTCTCATCGCGACTGCTCAACCGCTGCTCGAACACATTCGGCAGGTGTGCCCAAGCGTTGACGATTCTTGTGGCCGGGCCACCATGGCATTCGACAATCAATTCGGGCTGGCTCAACAGGTTCTCTACCTGGCATTCCTCGTCATGCCAGTGCTGTCCGGCCTGTTCATTGGGGCGCCTCTTTTGGCTCGCGAGTTCGAGCAGGGTACGGACCAGCTGGTGTGGACTCAGGGGATAACTCGCGTTCGATGGCTGGTGATCAAGCTTGCCGTCCTCGGCGGGGCGACGGTGATCGTCGCCGGCGTTCTTGCCATTACGGGACAGATGGGATCGTCATCTCGTCCAGGCATTTCGTACAACCAGTGGTTCGCATTCGACAACGAGGGACCTGAATTTGCTGCCTATGCCCTCTTCTCGTTCGCGCTCGGCGTTGCGGCCGGCGCCGCGATCGGCAGGAGCGTTCCGGCAATGGCGGTTGTTCTCGTCGGATTCGTTGGAGCTCGAGCGGCCATTGGTCTCTTTGCCCGCCGAAATTTCCTGCCACCTGTACAGGCGGACGTCAGCAACGGACTCATCCAAGGCCATGGTCAGGCATGGCTGCTCGGCAGCCAGTATCCGGTCGATCTCCAGGGCAACGTCATCGGCTGGGCGAAGTTCCAACAGACTGTCAGCGCATGCATCAATCCGGCGGACGGACCAAAGGGCCCCCCGCTCGCGCAAATAGAATCGTGCTGGCACGAACACGGCGTGAAGCTTGTCCAGTCCATTCAGCCGGCGGATCGGTTCCCGCTATTTCAGGGGATCGAAACCATGATCTTCGTTATCGCGGCTATCGCCCTCCTCGGGTTCGCGGTGTGGCTCGTGAGGCGCCGGGCTTAACCGGCATCTTCGCTGTGGTCTTCAGTTCGGCATTAGAGCGGGTCGACGCGTGTTCGGAGATGGAGAGCTACGAGCATGCCAGCCGGGCGTGGCTCGGGTGCCGGATTGGTCAAGCTCAGACTTCAATAATGGCACCGGAATGGCACCTGGGCAGGTTTGAGACCTTTGCGGTTCGTCGCGGTGTCACTGTCTTGTACAAGGCGCTTCGGACAGGAGGGATCGCTTAAGCAGTAAAGGGCGTCATATTTCCTGCCGTCGGAAGACGAGCCAGCTAGCAGCCAGCGCGACCACGACAAAACCTGCGTTAACGATGAGCGGCCAGTCCCACCCCGTCGCTGTTTGCTGCAGGGCGAGGTCGCTTGCCAGTTCATTCAGGCCGAACGGAGTGAAGCGACCGACGTTGGGCAGCGAGGAGACGACGCCTGCGACGACGAGAGCGACTATTCCGATGCCGGCGGCGGGGATTGAGGACCGCACCAATGTGCTGCCCAGGAACGTCACGGCGACGATCTCAAGTAGGCCCAGCAGAATAACGAGGCACGCGGCCCCGAATCCAAGCACCGTAAGAGGTGCGAAAAGCAGGTCGGTATACAAGTAAGCCGCCAGTCCGCAGATGAGGACGGCGGCCGCCATGGTCACGGCGAGGCCGCTGAACTTTGCGGCGAGGAATGCAAAGCGGCTCACCGGCTTGACCAGGACGAAAGCCGCCGTGCCGGATTCTTTCTCTCCAGCGACGCTGCCCATCGCGAGCAGGATCGCGGCGAGCACTCCGACCTGGCTCAGGTTCTTGATCAGCTCAGCGACCGCATCCTTGATGGTTGGCGTGGGCACGTGAATGTCGATCGAGCTGGCGGCCAGCTTGACGATGTCCGGCGTGTATTTGGCGAGCACCGGCGACGCGAGCCCAAAGAGCAAGAAGATCACGGCCACCACGGGGAGCCGGCCGGTGCGCCATTGCTCCGCGATCTCCTTATTGAGCAGCACGGCAAAGCCTCTCATTCGCGGGTTTCGGGTGGCCGCTGGCTCGGAACCAGTCGCAGGAAAACGTCCTCCAGGCTGGGCCGGATCCGCTCGAAACGGGCGACGTGAACGCCGCTCGACGCGAGGATCCGCATGATCTCGGGCCCGGCCCGTGAGGCATCGTTCACGGCCACCCGAAGTACCGCTCCGTTGCGCCCGATGCCGCCGACCAAGGCCGACTGTTCGAGGACGGTGACTAAATCCGCCCCGGCGGCAGCCTGGCCCGGTTCGAGTTCGATCGCGAACACCGGTTCCGCAAACCTCGCCTGGAGCTCCGTCATCGTCGCGTCCGCGACCAGACGTCCCCGGTCGATGATGCCGACTCGGTCGCAGACTTTCTCAACGTCTTCCAGGATGTGGCTGGACATGAAGACGGTGACCTGGCCGCGCAGGTCCGCCAGGAGGTCGAGGACGTCGTGCCGGCCAGCCGGGTCCAGCGAGCTGGCGGGCTCGTCGAGGAACAGGACCTGGGGGCGGTTCATCAGCGCCTGTGCCAGGTTCAGCCGCTGGCGCATTCCACCCGAATAGCCGGCGACGCGCCGGCCGGCGGCTTCGACGAGGCCGGTCTTCTCCAGCACTTCATCGACGCGTGACCTGAGATCGGGTCCACGGAAGCCGAAGAGTCGACCGACGAACTCGAGAAGCTCCCGGCCTTTCATCCAGCCGTAGAGCTTCGATTGCTGATCCTGATGGCTGATCCGCTGCCGAAGCTCGATACCACCGCGGGCGGGATCGAGTCCCGCTACGACCGCTCGACCGGAGCTGGGCCATGCCAGGCCGGTCAGCAGCCGGATCGTGGTCGTCTTGCCGGCGCCGTTCGGGCCCAGGAAGCCGAAGAGAGACCCTGTCGGCACCTCGAGGTCGAGCCGGTCCAGTGCGGTGATGTCGCCGTAGCGCTTGACGAGGCGATGGCAGACGATCGCCGCTTCCAATTCCCTAGTTCTGCTTCCGGCCGGCCAACAGATACACGATGGGTCCGATGGTGCCGACGAGAACGATGATTAGCGCCCAGACCAGCTTGTTGTCCCCGATGACGCGCCGCTCGGGCTTGAAAAGGTCGACCAACGAGAAGACGACCAATCCGAGCTCGATGACGACGAGGGGGAGGAGGATCAACAGCAGGCTCGTCGAGAGCTGGATCGCCAGGGGCAGAGAGCCCATTAACAGAAGCGTTCTCATGTTCGATAACGGTATCATGATTGAGAATGAAAAGGGCTGACCTGATCCTCCATCCCGTTCGGTTGCGCATCATCCTCGCGTTTGCCCGGGGACGCCGCCTGACCCCGCAACAGGTCGCGGCGGTTCTGGCTGACGTTCCCCAGGCGACCCTCTACCGCCAGATTGAACGGCTCTATCAAGGGGGCGCTCTGGCGGTTGCTTCTGAGCGGCGGGTTCGCGGTGCGGTCGAGCGGACCTATGTTCTTGCCGAAGGCGGTGCCTCGCTTTCACCCGAGGAGCTCGCCAAGGCGTCACCGGATGACCACCTCGGATACTTCACGGCCTTTGCCGCCGGTCTTATTGCCCAGTTCGAGCAGTACCTGGAACGACCCGAAATCGACCTGCTTAAGGACGGAGTGGGTTATCGCCAGGTCGTACTGAACCTCACCGACGAGGAGGTATCGGAAATGGCCAGCGCGCTCAACGCGGCCGTGGGTCGCTACTTAGCCTACGACCCAAAGCCGGCTCGCCAGCGACGCATGTTGGCGACGGTGCTCATACCACTCGATGATGGCCCCGAACGGACCTAAGCAACCCTCGGCCCACATTCGCAGTGATCTCGCCATGTGGGTTTGATGCAGCGCCGTCCTGAAGGTTGGTACGCTCGATCTCGAAAGAATCCCGGAGCGGACGCGTTGAGACATTAACTCGCTTGTCGGCATTGCTCGTCCTCTATTAAGGGTGTTGGCTCGGCCGTGCTATCGACAAGAGCCAAATGTCAGCGCCACAAACACACTTCCTGTGAACAGGCGAGACTGTTGTCGGGCGATCCCGACCTGAGGTCTACTCGAGGAGTCCTTCCAGCCGAGATGTTTCCAGCGGAACAACCCACTGAGGCCGAGGCGCTTTACGTGCATCTCATGGAAGCGCTCGGGAGCATGTCGACCAAACTTTGAGTATCGACCACTTGCATCAACGCGCTTCCCGACGTGCAATCGGTGCCCTCTGGATGACCCTCTACGGCGCTGGGTCGTCATCGGTGATATGGGGAGGGCAGCCTGCGCCGTTTGCCATAGCCGTTTGGGCACTCGTGACTTTGGCATTGGGTCTAGCTGGGATCGTCTTGCTGGCTCGCATCCACAACCTCTCGGGCCCTCCGGCTCCGCGGCAAAAGTTCAATAAGGTCCTAGCTCGTAACATCGGCGCGGTCATCTTGATCTACGCAATCGCGGAGGGTATCTCGGCAGGGGCTCTCCACGCGTTGCACCAGGATGCATTGATCTTTCCGATCGCGGTTGGAATCGTAGGCGTGCACTTCTGGGTGTTTGCACGAGTGCTCGGCATCTGGCAGTACTACGTCACCGGCATTTTGGATTGCCTCGCTGTGGCCATCACCTTTCTGCTCGCGAGTCCTGACTCCAAGGTCGGCTCCATGCCGTCGTGGATCTTCTATCCGCTACTTGGGGGCGGGGTAGCTTTGTTCGTCACCGCTGGACTGATGTTGTACGAGAGCGGACTTATAGTTATGCGCCTGAGTCGTGCGCCGGCAGAAGGCGCCATGTAGTTGAGGATCGGTTCACCGCGTGGTCCGGTTTTCTACGTTCTCCCGCTGCTGCTTGCACTGATGCATCTTGCCGCAGCTCGAACACGAACAGTTGCACGCCGTGTCGCCGGGCCACAACCACGCCGAAGACCAGCGCCAGCACAATCAGCTTGGCTACGCAAGGGGAAGCTGAGGGCGCCAGTTTCCTGACGTTGGTTCAGCATCTCCATGTGCATCGGGCCGGCGTTGCGGCGGCTGCCGTCGGCGGGGCCTTCGTGGCCGCCATCGCGGCGCTGTTGCTCTTCCAGGGCAATCCCGGCTGGATGTACGACGCCAAGGTCTACAGGGAAGGGGCCCAGGCCGTGCTGAGCGGCCACGATCTGTACGCCAACTTGCATCGGGCGGGATTCACGTACACGCCCTTCGCGGCTTTGGCGTTCGTTCCCCTGGCGCCCCTTTCGACATCCGTGGTGGGCGTGCTCTCGACCACCGTTTCGATGGTCTGCCTCGAGCTGTCGATATGGCTGTGCATGGGCTGGATTGGCATCCTGCGCGATCGGTTGCGGGTCGGGATCACCGCCGCCGCCTGCCTGGCGGCGATCTGGCTCGATCCGGTGTCTTCGACGCTCTTGTTGGGGCAGGTGAACCTCATCTTGATGTTGCTGGTGCTGTTCGACTGTTGGCTGCCCGATGGCAACCGTTGGAAGGGGATTGGAGTCGGGGTCGCGGCCTCGATCAAACTGCTCCCCGCCTTCTTCATCCTTTACTTTCTGGTCACGCGCCGGCTGCGTGCGGCAGCGATGGCGGCAGCCACCTTTGCCGGCACCGTCGCGGTGGGCTTCATCGCGTTGCCCAAGGACTCGATCACATATTGGGGCGGCAAGGTCCTAGACAGCAGTCGCGTCGGAGATCCTCAGAATCCTCGCAGCCAGTCATTGCAGAGCCTCCTGGTGCGATGGCTACATACCACTCAGGACATCAGGCCGGCGTGGTTGGTGCTCAGCCTTGCGATCGTGATTGCGGCCCTAACCCTTGCGGTCTGGGCCAACCGAAACGGAGATCAGCTGTTGGCCACTTGCACCTGTGCCGCCGCCACGCTTTTGATCGCCCCAATCACATGGCAACATCACTGGGTTTGGGTTGTGCCGCTCCTCCTCTGGCTGGCGCGGCAGGCTTGGCGATTGCAGTCGCGTCTCCTGTGGATTGCCGCGGCTCTTGTCCTGCTCGAGTTTTACGTCAGGCCGTACCAATGGATCCCGGTGGACCAGGTGGCGGACCTGCGTCTGGACCCCTGGCAGCTCGCCTTGTCGAGCACCTACGCGCTGAGCGCCATCTTGTTGCTGGCCGCGACTGGTCGAGCGATGTGGCGACAAGGTCGGCTGGCGCTTATCCCCCTGGAACACCGATAGGACTGCCCCCCACCGGCGAAATGCGCCACCAAACGTCGACGCCGCCAACCTCCACCGGCGCGGTGCCTACGACCACTGAAAGGAAGCGCACGATCGCGCCCTGACCCGGCGACGGGCCCGCCACTATCGCCGTCACTCCGAAGGCGGCCAAGTCTTGAAGCGCTTGGGCACGCGCAGTCGGAGACGCGGTGACGTCCGCGCCCTGATCGAGCTGGTCGAGGGTCGCCTCCAGGTACGACGGATGGGGACCGAGGTATGGGCCGGGGGTGAAAGCGTCGCCTTCGGGCATGCGAAAGGTGTAGTGGGCCACCGCTTGCCAGTACATGGCGTCTGTCGACTGCTTGCTCGAGAAAGGGGTCACCAAGACAACCGAACCGTTAGGGATGTTCTGGACTCCCCCGCCTGGCTCGAAGAAGCTGGGCGCAGCGGCCGAAGAGCTCGCAAACGGTAGCGCGGGGACCATGCTGAGCAGGCCGGCGAAGAGAGCGATCCCGGCTGTGACGCGCCAAGGCCTCGTTCCGCGCAGCGGAGGCATCCACACGCTCGCCACCACGATTCCGATACCGAGGAAGGCCATCAGCATCAAGCGTCCAGGAAGGGCGCTCCCCATCAACGGCAGGTGGGCGACCGCCACCCACGGCAGCAATATGGGGGTCACCTGCCCGTAGACGTGCAGCCGCTGGCCTAGAGAGAGAAGGGCGATGATGAGAGCAAGGACGCCGGCCCAGCGGATCTCTGGTCGCCGCCAGTTCATCTTGAGTCCGGCGATGAAAAGCACCAGAAGCGGCAGGCCCACGTAGGCGTCGTTCTCTGATGCGTTGCCCGTGAAACGGTCGGCGACGTAGGCCGTGGCACTGCTCTGTTTGAGGGCGTGGTTGGGAACAACGAACGCCAGCAGATCGCTCACGTAGACGTCGGGCGGCTGAACATCCCCGAACACCCGCTGAGGACCGAGAAACTGCACCGCCAGCGGGTAGGCGGACACGACCCCAAAGGAGATCAACGCCACCCCGACCGCCAGCGCTGCGTACGGCAGCTTCTCCGCCACCGAGTCTCGGTGTAGAAGCGCCAGCAGGACAGTGCCGATGACGGCCACCAGTGCCGCGGTTGCCAGCAACTCCTCGCCGGTGAGCAGTTGAATCGCCGCAGCCAGACCGGCCAGCGCGCCGATCAGGGCGGGGTGGAAGCGCTGGCGCACGAGGATCTCATCCGCAAGCAGCACCGCGATCGGGGGGAAGAGCGCGATCATCGCGTGCGGATGTCGTGTCGCCTGCGCCAGCATTGCGGGACTGAATCCGTACACGAGAC
>CATPBF010000092.1 GCA_955652585.1 Candidatus Dormiibacterota bacterium
CAGAGCGCATGTCCGAAGAAGCGCGCTGGGAACTGGGGATGGTCTGAGGGCTTAGCTCGCGTTCATCCGCCGCCAGCCGACACCGACCTCGGCTCGAGCCGGGATTCGGCTGCGGACCAGGTTCCGGTTCCAGGCTTGCTCGCACTTCTCGCACGAGCAGCCTGGCCCGTCCGGTTCTGCCGGCGAGCTAAGAGACCCACCGAGCATCTGGAATAGCGTTGCTAGGATCTTTGCAGGACGTAGAGAAGACATCATTACCTCCGCGTTTCTATGAGAAGCCTAACGCACCTAGGGGTGATTTCCTGCTAACGCCAACCATTTGTTGCCTGCTGGAGTATTAGCCCCGTATGGAATATCGATCGAAGGAAGAGTGGCGCGGAATACCGATCGTGGCGGTGTCGCTTCGAGGTCGAGCCATAGGGGTCGTCGCGGTCGGCCGGATCGCCGTGGGAGTCGTCGCGGTGGGCTTGGTGGCGATCGGGCCGGTCGCATTGGGCCTGGTCGGCGTCGGGGTGGTGACGGTTGGATTGCTGGCCCTGGGCGTGGTGGCAGCCGGAGTCGTCGCCATCGGGATCACGGCTGCGGGCGTCGTGGCGGTCGGCCTACACGCAGCCGGGGTGATTCGCTAGCAGCTGTTCGTCGCGAACGCGTGCCCGTTCGCGTCGATGCCTCCTCCGCTGCTCGAGCAGAAGCCTGGGCGGTAGTCAAGATGCCCGTCCACACATGTCCAGTGGTACTCACCAGTTACAAACCCGTACCCGCTGCCTCCGCTGACTCCCTTGGCTGGACAGATGATCAGCCGACCTGTGACCTCGAAGCCCGCGACCAACAACGCCAAAGCGACCAGTGCCGCGGCCGCTTCGTAAATAACGGTGGACCAGTGCCGGCCGGCCAGCGTCATCACGGCGGCTGCCGTCGCCAACCCCCCGGCCACGACCAGCAGAATTCCGATCGACATCAGCGCCAGCACCCCTATGGCGAGCAGACCCACACCAGCGCCGCCTCGAAGTGCCGGGCGCAATCGAACCGCAAGGGATTCCTCGCGTAGCGATACGCCCAACATCGCCGCCATGAGGGCGAGATAGGCCGCCACGAATGGCACCGTGAATCCGTCCGCCGGACTGGATTCCTGCGCTCGGATGATCAGCACGTATCCGAAGGCGGTAACGACCACCATGACGATTGCGATCCACGTCATCAGCCGCAAAGTTCTGCCTTCGCGTCTGGAAGCCGCAGTGGCCATGAGTCGCACTCTAAGGCTCCGTACACTTAGCCCTCGTGCCTGAGTTCAGCCCCGGGCTGGAGGGCGTCGTCGCGGCCGAGACCGCCGTCAGCGAGGTTGATGGCGCCAACGGAAGGCTCATATACCGCGGCGGCTACCTGATCGAAGAGCTCGCTCCGATCGCGAGCTTCGAGGAAACCGCATACCTACTCTGGAATGGCGAGCTGCCCGGCCAAGCCGAGCTCGACGCGCTCCGCCGTCAGATGGCCGCCGCCCGCCGGTTGAAGGACAGCGCGCAAGGAGTGCTGTCGTCGATCAACCCCCAGACGGATCCGATGGACACCCTGAGGACCGTCGTCTCCGCCCAGGGCGCGAGCAACGCACTCACCAAGCCGACGCTGGAGGAAGCGGTTGCACTCACCGCCGTGATCCCGACGATCGTGGCGGCTTCGCACCGGCGGGCCAGAGGCATGGAGCCGATCGAGCCGCGCGCCGAGCTCGGCCACGCGGCCAACCTGCTCTGGATGATGGAAGGCAAGGAAGCCTCATCTGACCGCGTCCACTGGCTCGACACCTACTTGGTGCTGCTGGCGGATCACGGGCTCAACGCATCGACATTCACGGCGCGGGTGATCGCATCGACCGGCAGCGACCTCACGTCGTGCGTGGTCGGGGCCATCGGAGCATTGAAAGGCCCGGCTCACGGCGGAGCCGCATATGCCGCCGCGACGATGCTGGAGAAGATCGGCTCTGCCGGCAACGCCGAGGCGTGGCTGCAGGACGCCCACGCCCGCCACGCCCGGTTCGCCGGCTTCGGCCACCGCGTTTACCGAACCTACGATCCTCGCGCCAAGATCCTGAAGGAGTTGGCGAAGACCGCCGCACCCGAGCTCTACAAGACGGCGGAGAAAACCGAAGAGGTCGCGTTGAGGATCCTCCACGAGGCCCACCCCGAACGCCCGAATGCGACCAACGTGGACTTCTGGGCCGCGGTCGTGCTCACAGGCGTCGGCATCCCGAAAGAGCTCTTCACGTGCATATTCGCGGCGTCGCGAGTTGCCGGTTGGACCGCGCACGTACTCGAGTCCCTTGCCGACCTGCGCATCATCCGGCCCGCCTCCGTGTGGAAAGGCCCCCAGCCCGGCACCAAGCCCTTGCCGCTCGCGAGTCGATGAGCTCCTACGTCCCTGGCCTTGAGGGGGTGGTGGCCGCCCAAACCGCGATCTCGCTGGTCGATGGCGCCAATGGCCGCCTCGTCTATCGCGGCTACGTGATCGCCGACCTGGCCGAGGAGATGTCCTTCGAAGAAGTGGCGCACCTGCTCTGGTATGGGCGTCTTCCCACTCGCGCCGAGCTAGACGCGCTGACGCTCGAGCTGGTCGGCTCGCGCGCGCTCACCCCGGCCGCGGCAGCGACACTCAAAGCCCTGCCGAAGGACACCGACCCGATGGACGTGCTCCGGAGCGTGGTGTCGGTCCAGGGTGTGGAGCACAGGCTGTCGAAGCCGACCATCCCGCTTGCGATTCACGCGACGGCATCGTTCCCGACCATCCTCGCCGGCTTCCACCGCCGTCAACTGGGTCTTGAACCTGTCAAGCCCAGGGCCGACCTCGCCCACGCCGCCAACTACCTGTGCATGCTGAACGGCAAGGAATCGACGCCGGAGCTGGTGCGCGCGCTAAACACCTACCTGGTGCTGCTCGCCGACCACGGCATGAACGCCTCCACCTTCACTGCCCGAGTCATCGCATCGACGGATTCCGACATCGCGTCGTGCCTGGTCGGCGCGATTGCCGCGCTCAAGGGCCCCGCTCACGGAGGCGCACCTTCGCAGGTGATGGACCAGCTGGAGCAGATCGGCACACCGGAAAACGCGGAGCACTGGATGCGCGAAGCACGCAAACGCAAGGTGAGGTTCATGGGCTTCGGGCATCGCGTGTACCGCACGTACGACCCGCGCGCGAAGATCCTCAAGGCCATGTGCGAGCGGATCAACCCGACTTTTTATGCCCTGGCTTCGAAGGTGGAGGAGACCGCGCTCGCGATCCTTCACGAAGAGCACCCGGAGCGGCCTCAGGCGACCAACGTCGAGTTCTATTCGGCGGGCGTGCTGCAGGCCATCGGCCTGCCCAAGGAATTCTTCCCGCCCACTTTCGCGGTGTCGCGCGCAGCCGGATGGACGGCGCACGTGCTCGAGCAGGTCGCCAACAATCGCCTCATCCGCCCGCAGTCGGAGTACATCGGACCCGAACTCCGAAAACCGGTGCCGCTGGCCGAACGGGGCTAGCTCTCTTCATAATCGGGCGGATCGACAGCAGGGTCCTCCGCAACCTCGGCCTCGCCGCGCTCGCGTGGTTCCTGCTGATCGCAGGGGCCATCACCGCCTGGTGGGTCTTCACCCCGATTCGTCACGATGTCCTCGATAACGACCTGACGCTGGTGTACATCGGGTCCCGGATCGGCCTCGAGCACGGTTGGAGCCACGTCTACTCGCTCGACCTTCAGCACCAGCTGTTCGCACAGATGCGGCCGGGTACGCCATTCGGTGATGGCGAGCGCTTCCTGTCGCCGCCACCGGCCGCCTGGCTGATAGCTCCGCTGACACTGGTTGGACCGCAGGCGGCGTTCTTCGTCTGGCTGTTCCTGTCGGTCGCCGCCCTGGCCGGAGCGTGGTGGCTGGCCGCTCCGGGCGCGGGTTGGTTGCGCGTCCTGTGGCTTCTCGGCGCCGCCGCCTGGTATCCGGTCCTTTACAGCCTCAGCCTCGGGCAGCCGGTGGTGCTCGTTCTGCTAGGCGTGATCGCGTGCTGGCGTCTCGCGGAGTCCGGCAGGCCCTACCTCGCGGGAGCAGCCCTCGGCCTTTCGGTGCTCAAGCCGCAGGTTGCGATCGCGGTGCCGGTCGTCCTGCTCGTCGCGGGGCGCTGGCGCATCGCGGCCGGATGGGCGGCGACCACCGGTGTGCTCGCGCTCGCCTCGCTGCTGATGATTGGAACTCAGGGGTTCAACGATTACCGGAGCCTCCTGGCCGAGGCCCAGACCGTCGTCAACAACCGCTACTTCACGTGGGCATACCTCGTCGGGCCAGGACCGATCAGCTACGTGGTCCAGATCGTTTTCATCGCGCTCGGCGTTGCCGCTGCCTACGCCAATCGCAAGGCCGGTCTCGCTCGACTCATTGCGCTGGGGCTGCTGATATCGATGCTCTCCGCCACCTACTGGCACCTGCAGGATTTCGCGATCCTCGTCGGCGCGGCCTGGCTTTTCGTCCGCGACCAGCCGCCGGCGTGGCAGCGGGCGTGGCTGGTGGTGGTAGCGCTCGCCGGCGAGCTCGCGTGGCCGCTGACGCCGCTGCCCATCCTGCTCGCGGTGACCGTCTGGTTCGCATTGCTTGCCATCCCGCGACGTGATGCTGATCACGCCCTTATGGCCGCGCAGTGAAGGCGGCGGACGTTCGCGTCCCCCACGCCCGTCTCCTGGTCGCAACCATCGCCGTCATCGCAGGCGCCGGCATACTCTGGCTGGCGCGCGGCTTCAACTTTTACTTCGACGAGTGGACGGTCATCCTGCCCACGGACTCGAGCTGGACCGTCTTCCTGCAGCCGCACAACGAGCACCCGGCGATGCTGCTTCGGCTCATTTACGCGTTGCTGCTGAACACGGTCGGGATGAAGTCCTACATCCCCTACATGGCGGTGCTCCTGGCGCTGCACGCAACCACCGCGGTGCTGCTGTTCGAGCTGGTGCGGCGTCGCGCCGGGGATTTGATCGCGATCGGCGCGGCCGCGCTCCTGCTGCTGATGGGCGCGGCCTGGGAGAACCTGCTGTGGGCATTTCAGATCGGGTTCGTCGGCTCGATGGCGTGTGGGCTGGGTACCCTCCTGCTGCTAAACCAGAGCGGACCTCCCCTCTCCCGCGCGGCTCGCGACGCGAGCCAGGCGGGACCTCCCCACGGGGTGGGGAGGAAGTTGGCGGCAACGATTCTTCTCTTCGGTTCCTTGATGTTCTCGGGGATCGGGCTCTTCTTCTTGATCGCGGCCGCCATCTGGCTCGCGCTCACCCCCGAGCGGCGCAACGACATCGTGTGGCTGGCGCCCGTCGCAATCGCCCTCGGCATCTGGTACCTCGCCTACGGGCGTTCGGGCGCGCCACCCACGACCACGACGCTAGCGGGGAACATCGCGGTCCTGCCCCTGTACGTCGCGTGGGGCCTGGGCTCGAGCGTCGCCGGGCTGATCGGGGAGGGCGGGCTGTTCGGGCCCGTCCTGCTGCTAGTCGCGCTCGTGACGCTCGCATTCTCGTGGCGCCGCCGGCGGCCGGATGGTTTCACCGTCGGCATCGTGACCGCGTTGCTCGCCTTTTACGTCGTGGTCGGCCTCAACCGGGCTCAGATCGGGTACGAGCAGTCCGGCTCGGGCCGATACGTGTATGAGGGCGCAGTCTTCTGGCTGCTCCTGCTTGCAGACGCCGCCCGCGACCTTCCGTGGCACGGCACCTGGCGACCCGCACTGATCGCGTGCGTGTTCCTCGCCTGCTTCAACAGCGGCGTGCTGCTGTATGCGTGGTCGGCGGCCAAGACCGAGCAGATGCTGCGCGAGGCCGCTGACCTGCAGGCCCTGGCGTTCGAACGCGGGGATCCTTGCCTCGACCCGAATGGAATCGTCGACGCGCTGGTCATGCCCCAGGTCACCAGCCCGCCTGCCTACTACCACGCCGTCGACCGGTACGGCGACCCTGCCCCCGGCACGCCAGTGGTCCGAGGCCCTGATTTCGACCGGGCGCGCAACCACCTCCTGGAGCCCGGCTGCCCCTGACCTGGGTGGCGGGTGAGCGGCGACTTCTACACTTGAATCAATGGCCGGCGGTGACTTCGACGTTGTGATCCTCGGGGGCGGGATGGGCGGCTATCCGGCCGCGATCCGCGCCTCTCAGCTCGGCTTGAAGGTAGCCCTCGTGGAGTCCGACAAGCTCGGGGGCACATGCCTCCACCTCGGCTGCATCCCCACCAAAGTTCTCCTCGAGTCATCGGAGCTCTACCACCGCGTTTCCGCTCGAGGCGCCGAGTTCGGCGTCGACGCGGGCAAGGTGACCTTCGACTACCCGCGGATTGCCACCCGTCGCGACGCGGTCGTGGGCCAGCTGTTCAAGGGCGTTCAGTTCCTGATGAAGAAGAACAAGATCGAGGTCATCGCCGGGAAGGGCCGGCTGAGCGACCGGAACACCGTGGTGGTCGGGGCCACACAGGTCAAGGCCCCCCACCTCATCGTCGCGACCGGCTCGGTGGTCAAGTCCTTGCCCGGGATCGAGTTCGACGGCGAGTACATCGTCTCGTCCGACCACGCGACGCTCGCGCGCTCGGTGCCGGAGTCGATCTGCATCATCGGCGCGGGTGCGGTAGGTGTGGAGTTCGCGACCCTTTACAACCAGCTCGGCGTCAAGGTGACGCTGCTCGAAGGGTTGGACCGCCTGGTCCCTCTCGAAGACGAGGAGATTTCGAAGGAGATGCTCACCGCCTTCAAGAAGGCTGGCATCGACTGCCGGGTCGGCGTACGCGTCAAGGGCGCGAAGAAGGCGCGAGACGGCGTGAGCGTCGACACCGAGCAGGGCGAGGTGTGGGCGCGTCAACTGCTGGTAGCGGTGGGACGATCGCCACGCTCCAAGGACATCGGCCTGGAGCAGGTCGGCGTGACCACCCACCCCAACGGCTTCATCAAGGTGGACGAATGGCTGCGCACCTCGGTGGAATCGATCCACGCCATCGGCGACGTGGTCGGCGGCTACCTGCTGGCCCACGCCGCCTCTCACGAGGGCACGACGGCCGCCGAGGACATCGCGGGCCAGCGGGTGGCGCCGTTTGAGCAGGAGCTCGTGACGCGCTGCACATACTCACATCCGCAGATCGCATCGGTCGGCCTGACCGAGAAACAGGCGCGCGACAGCGGTCGCGAGGTGAAGATCGGCAAGTTTCCCTTCACCGCGCTCGGCCGCGCGATCATCCACGGCGAGACGGCCGGCTTCGCGAAGATGGTCGCGGACGCGAAGACAGGCCAGCTGCTGGGCGCCCACGTCGTCGGCCCCGAAGCGACTGAGCTGATCGCTGAGCCCGCGCTCACGCAGCTCTTCCAGGGCGATGCGTGGGAGCTCGGGCGCAACATCCATCCCCATCCGACCCTGAGCGAAGCGGTCATGGAAGCGGCTCTGGCCGTAGACGGCAGGGCGATCCACATCTGATGGCGACCACCAAGCCGCGCGAGCAGACCTCTGGGGCCCCCGCGCCGAAGGCGCGGGAGACGACCAAGTTCCGGCCCGAGTGGCGGTTCCAGGAACCGGTCGCGTGGCGCGACACCGACCTCGACGAGAAGACCCTGAAGGAGTGGTTCTACTTCATCCTGCTGGGGCGGCAGATCGACTATCGCTTCCAGGTTCTCAACCGGCAGGGGCGCGCGCCATTCATCATCTCCTGCGCCGGCCACGAGGCCGCGCAGATCGGCGTCAGCTGGCCTCTCCGGCCGAAGTACGACTGGGTCTCCCCTTACTACCGCGACGTCGTGCTCTGCATGCGCATGGGCATGACCCCGCTGGACCTGATGCTTTCCGTGCTCGCGAAGCCTGCCGATCCCGCTTCGGGCGGCAAGCAGACGCCAGGCCACTTCTCAGACACGCGACTCAACATCATCTCGGGTGGCTCGCCGGTCGCCACGCAGATGGTGCACGGCGCGGGAGTCGCCTACGCGCTGAAGATGGACGGCACCGACAAGGTCGTGATGACGAACTATGGGGAAGGCGCCGGCTCCGAAGGCGACACGCACGAAGCCTTCAACTTCGCCGCGATCTACAACCTGCCGGAGATCTTCGTCTGCGAGAACAACGGCTTCGCGATCTCCACGCCGTTCAACAAGGAGTATGCGATCGAGCACGTCGCCCAGCGCGCGGCCGGCTATGGCTTCCCCGGCGTCACCCTCGACGGCCGCGACCCCGTCACGTGCTACTTCGTGGCCAAGGAGGCGATCGCGCGAGCACGCGCGGGGCAAGGCCCGACGCTGATCGAGTGCCTGGTCGACCGCCTCGGCGCCCACTCGTCCGAGGACGACCAGCGCCGGTACCGAGCCCAGGAGGAAATCGACCAGCTCGCCCAGAACGACTGCCTCGAGCGATTCAAGAAGCGCCTGCTCGACGAGGGCGTGCTCAGCGCCAAGGAAATCGAGGCTCTCGAGGAGAAGGTCAAGGCAGAGGTCGCCGAGGCCACGAGGCAGGGCATGGATTCGCCAGACGCTCCGCCCGAGAACGCGCTCACCAACGTCTACGGCCTCGACGTACCGAAGGCCATCGACCCACCTGTCGGAGTCGAGGCCGAAGACATGAACATGGTCGCGGCGCTGCGCTCGTGCCTCACCGAGGAGATGGAGCTCGACGAGCGTGTGATGGTGCTCGGCGAGGATGTTGGCCAGAAGGGCGGAGTCTTCCTGGTCACCGACGGTTTGCGCAAGCGCTTCGGCGAGCAGCGGGTAATCGACACGCCGCTTGCCGAGTCGTCGATCGCCGGCATTAGTCTCGGCCTTGCGCTGGCCGGTAAGCGTCCTGTCGCCGAGATGCAGTTCGCCGACTTCGCGCACATGGCGTTCAACCAGATCACCAACGAGATCGCGAAGTTTCGGTATCGCAGCGATGGTGATTGGTCGGTGCCGATAGTCATTCGCGCACCGTTCGGCGGCCACGCGCACGGTGCGCTCTACCACTCGCAGTCGATCGAAGCGCGTTTCGCCACGCCGGGCCTGAAGATCGTCATCCCATCGAGCCCTTACGAGGCGAAGGGTCTCCTGCTCGCGTCGATTCGCGACCCCGACCCCGTCCTCTTTTTCGAACACAAACGCCTTTACCGCATGTTCAAGGAGCCCGTTCCCAAGGGCGAGTATCTGATCCCCCTGCAGGTTGCGCGCACGGCGCGCGAAGGCACCGACATCTCGGTGTTCTGTTACGGCCTCATGGTCTCGTACGCGCACGAGGCGGCCAAGGTCCTCGACCGCGAGGGCGTGAGCGTAGAGATCCTCGACCTCCGCACCGTGTACCCGCTCGACAAGCAGGCGATCATCTCGTCCGCTCGCAAGACTGGCAAGTGCCTGGTGCTGTACGAAGACAACCTGAGCGTCTCGGTCGGCTCTGAGGTGGCCGCTATCATCGCCGATGAGGCGTGGCGCTGGCTGGATGCGCCCGTGAAGCGGCTCGGCGGCCTCGACGTCCCGGCGATCCCCTATGCACCGGCGATGGAGGAGGCGTTCATGCCCAACCCCGAGAAGATCGCCGCCGCATTGAGAGAGCTCGCGGCGTTCTAGTCATGGCTGCCAAGACGACTCGGGTCGTGATGCCGCAGCTGGGCGAGTCAGTCCATGAGGGGACCATCTCCAAGTGGCTCGTCAAGCCGGGCGACAAGGTGGTCGAGTTCGAGCCGATGCTCGAGGTCGACACCGACAAGGTGAGCGCCGAGGTCCCGTCGCCGGTCAGCGGCATCCTGCGCGAGATCCTGGCCCAGGAGGGGCAGACGGTGCAGGCCGGGGCGGAGATCGCCGTAGTCGAGGTTGGCGCCGATGGAGAGGCAGCAGTCCCCTCTCCCCCACGGGGAGAGGGTCAGGGAGAGGGGCGGGAGCAACCCAAGCCGACTGCCGCGAAAGCTGCGCCGGCTCCTCAGCCGGTGGCGGCGACGGCACCGGCACCGCAGCCGGCGGCGGCAGCGCCCGCAGCGCCCTCCCCCTCGCCTGCGCCCGCTGCGCCCTCGCCTGTCTTAGATGGCGGCGAGCATCGCTTCTCCCCCGCGGTCCAGATGCTGGCCTCCGAGCTGGGCGTCGACCTCGCCCAAGTGCGTGGGACGGGGATCGGCGGGCGGGTGACCAAGAAAGACGTGGAGCAGTTTGCAGCTGCCGCCAAAGCCGCCCCTGTCGCCAAACCACAGCCAGCCGTCGCGCCGGCCGCGCCAGGCGAAGGCGACCAGGTCGTTCAGCTCACGCGCGTGCGACGCCTCATCGCCGAGAACATGGTGCGCTCGAAGACGACCATCCCCCACGCGTGGCAAACGCAAGAGGCGGACACGTCCGGCGTGGTCGCGCATCGCAATGCCAACAAGGCGGCTTTTCAGAAACAGGAGGGTTTTTCCCTCACATATCTTCCCTATGTGATGGCCGCCACCATCTCCGCGCTCCGCGCGCACCCTGAGGTCAACTCGACATTCAATGAGACCGAGCTGATCATCCATCGGGACATCAACCTGGGCGTCTCGGTGGGTCTCGAAGACACCCTGGTCGTACCGGTCGTCCGGCGCGCTGATGGGCTGTCGATCGCCGGCCTCGCGCGCGCGGTCAACGATCTGGCCACCCGCGCTCGCAACAAGCAGTTGAAGGCTGACGACCTGAGCGGGGGGACCTTCACTGTCAACAACTCAGGAACCTTCGGAACGCTGTTCAGCTACTCGGTCATCAATCCCGGCCAGTCCGGCATCCTCACGATGGAGGCGATAGTCGAGCGGCCAATGGCGGTGAACGGCATGATCGGAATCAAGCCGATGATGTATCTCTGCTTCTCGTTCGATCACCGCGTGCTCGACGGGTTGATGGCGGCCCGCTTCCTGACCTCCTGCCGCAAATGGCTGGAGTCGGTGACGCTGGACCTGCCGGTCTACTAACCCCGTGTGGCTTTTAGGCCGGAGAACTCCGGCCGTCCCCGACTCGCCTAAATGCCACCGACATGGCGGGGAGTGGCTATTTCAGTAAGTCCAAACAGCGGGAAAGAGCGCAGCCGCGCCGGCGAAGCCGGCCCGGCGATGAGGGAAAACCGGCAGGTTTTTCCTCACAACTCTTAGTCGCGTTCGATCGCCAGAATACTGATGAAAAAGCTCGCGAAGATGGTCTGCGTACCGAGCGCGAGCAGGACTACGGCGGGAATCACCTCGCGCATCGTGGTCGATGGATTCAGGTTTCCGAAACCCACCGACTGCCAGCTCACGACTGCCAGCACCAGCGCCACGAACCCGCCCAAGGCCATCACCGCGCCGGCGAGCAGCCCGACCTCGAGGGTGATGTAGCGCAGCAGCGTCTGCAGGACCGGGTGCGGCGGATGGAAGCCCTCGCGAATCGCGAACATCTTGGTGAAAACGGCGAACAGTACCAGCTGATACCCGAGCAGCGCGAGGAAGCCCGCCACCAGCAGCGTATGAATGTCGAGGCGAACACCACCGATTTGCAGCGGGCCTGCGACGAGCAGGGCGGAGACAACCAGACCTCCGGCCAGTAAAGCCAAGCCCGGATACAGAAACAGCCAACGCGGGCTGAACAGCAACATGAAGCGCAGGTGGCGCCAGCCGTCGCGCCAGGTGCGCAAGTGGGGCGGCCGCGACCGGCCGTCGGGGTGCAGCACCACAGGCACCTCGGTGATGCGCATTCCTTTCAACGAGGCCTTGATGACCATCTCGCTTGCGAACTCCATGCCGGTCGCGCGCAACCGCATCCGGTCGTAGGCGTCCTTCGTGAACGCGCGCAGCCCGCAGTGCGTGTCTCCGACGGGGGCATGAAAGAAGATCCTGCTGATCCGTGTGAGGACCGGGTTGCCCAGCCAGCGGTGCGACCAGGGCATTGCGCCAGGCTCGATCCCGCCCTGGAACCGATTGCCGACCACCAGGTCGTAGCCTTCGCGCAGCTTGGCGACCAGCGGCGCGATGGCGGCGAAGTCATAGCTCGCGTCGGCGTCGCCCATGACGACGATCCCACCTTGCGCCGCATTGATGCCGCCGATCAGCGCGCTGCCATAACCCTTCCTCTGAACGTCGACCACTTTGGCGCCGAGCTCTCGCGCGAGCAGCTGAGAACCGTCGCTGCTCCCGTTGTCGGCGACGATGATCTCGGCCGAGTACCCGCCCTTCTCGATGGCCTCGCGTGCCTTCGCAATGCAGGTGGCAAGGGTCTCGGCTTCGTTGAGGCAGGGCATGACGATCGAGATTTCGACCGCGGCCGGCGCGCCGTGCACCGCCGATGACGGACGAGGCGCGGTCTTCATGGCGCTAGAGCCTAACGCCGAGCGCAAGGCAAGGCTTGCAGCTTGCGCTGACAAATAGATCGAAAGCCAAGTGGAGCTTAGGCCGGATTTACTCCGGCCGTCACCCAGTCACGCCTCCTTCCAGGCGCCACCCAGCGTGGCAGAGGAGAGGGGTTGGCCCGCGGAGGGGACTCCTGTCCCCACCGCCAACAAAAAATGACCCCGACGGATCGCCTCTCGAGAACTGGTACCTGCCTTGCGGCCTGTTCCTGTTCTCTCGAACGTTTCCCTCGGGGCCGTTGCCAACACTAGGGGACGGCCGTAGTAGAGCGCAAGACCAAAAGTCAGTTCGCCGCCAAGCGACCAACCGTAGCCTTTCAGCACTGACACGCGTGGTGTGTAGGCCGGATTCTCCGGCCGTCCCTAATGTTCCTGGCTGGCTGTACGCGTGGCCATGAGAGATATTTCGAAAATCTCATCAGCGGGAAAGAG
>CATPBF010000093.1 GCA_955652585.1 Candidatus Dormiibacterota bacterium
AGGTAGGGCGGTTCCGTCAGCAACATCGTCCAGCGCAATCCCGGCGGCTCCGCTGTGACCTCGAGGTCCATGGGACCTGTCCAGGTGAGGTCCACTCGGGCGGAACAGCTCTCCTTGGCTGCTGCGCCGAAGTATCGGGGACACGCATTCTCAAGAGGTGCCCCGTCGACAAAGATCATCCAGGTGCCGTCAGGGGTCCGGTGCCAAATCGACTTATAGGGAGCGAAGGTATTGCGGGGGAAGGCGCGCAGGACAAGTACGTGCCCGGATGTAAACGGCATCGCCATGACGCCGAACCCCTCGACCCACTCGTAACCTGGCCAGGGCGACGCCCGAACGGCTGGACCGAGCGATTGGAGTTCCTGTGCGCGCGACGCTTTCGTGTTCAAGCTCGCTTCCGCGCTCGAATTGAGTACCCGAGGGTGCCGAACTCTCGAGCGCTCTCCTCACCGCGAGCGCCCGCAAATGTGTCGATGGGATTTGCCAGCTCGATGTCGACGAGCCCCGCGCCACCGATCACCGTCTCCCATCCTGCGCACGGCAGGGCACCTGCGATTCAACCAGTCCAGAGATCGATGTCTCGAAGGGCTTCCTCGGGTACGGGGCGCTCCAAACAGATATCCGCCACAGTCATCCGGCCGCCCGGCTTGAGCACCCGGAAGATCTGCCGGTAGACGCCGATCTTGTCCGGGCAGAGGTTGATCACCCCATTGGAGATGACGAGGTCCGCCCATCCGTCTTCAACAGGTAGGTCCTCGATCAGCCCTTCGCGGAACTCGACGTTCTTCAACCCCACGCGCTCGGCCATCGAGCGGCTTCGCTCGAGCATCTCGGGAGTCATGTCGACTCCGATCACGCTTCCTTCGTTGCCCACCCAAAGCGCCGCCAGGAGAGAATCCATGCCGGCTCCGGATCCAAGATCGACCACCCTTTCTCCTGGTTTGGGCCCACCCCAATAAAAAGGATTGCCCACTCCAGCGAATGCCTCGCACGCCTCTTCAGGGAGGTCGTTCAATGGATGAGACGGGTAGCCCAGCCGCAAAGCATGTGCACGGCCGGTATGGAAATGGTGGGGATGCTGAATGCCATTCGGGTCGGCAGCCACCTCGCGATACTTTTGGCGGACCTGGTGACGAAGCTCATCTAGGTCGACCAGCTCGAGAATGTCAGCCATCGTTTTCTCCTTGTGTGCGCCCGCCGGCAGCTACCCATTCCGGTAAGCCGTCTTTCAGGTGCCTGGCACGGTAACCATGTGCGCGCAATGTTCGAACAGCCTCCGGCGCAAATGCGCAGTAAGGGCCACGGCAGTACGCGACGATCTGGCGGTCTTGTGGCAGCTCTCGCAACCTTTGCTCAAGCTCGTCACGCGGGATCGACACAGCTCCCGCGAGATGGGCCGCCCGGTATTCCTCAGTTGGGCGCACATCGACTACCACCAGGGCCTCGCCCGCCTCAAGTCGCGCCAGTAACTCTTCACGGCTCATTGGCTCCAGACCTTCTTGCGAGCCGAGATAGGTCTCGACCAACCCATTGACCCCAGGCAGTCTCTCGGCAGCCAGCGAGCGCAGTCCCACCCAGAACTGGTAGACGGTTTCCGAGGCCAGCCGGTAGCGGATGCGGGTGCCGTCGCGCGAGGCGCCGACGAGTCCCGCTTCCTTTAATACCTGCAGGTGTTGGCTGGTATTGGCGGTCGAGAGGCCGGCCTGGCGCGCCAGTTCGTCGACCGTCCGATCCCCATTGGCGAGGATGTCGACGATCTCAACTCGGCGCCCGCTGGCCAGGGCCTGAGCGACCCGAGCGAACTCGTCGAAGAGCTCCACCTTGACCGCGCGATCTGGCATCAGACCGCATTATCGCAGCCACTTGGTCGTTTGTCACGTATTCAATTGATTTCTTGATAATCGTCCAACGTTCGTGGACAATGCCCGGCGCGACTCGGAAAGGACGCGCGAGGGCCACTCGCCGCTCCTGATCGCGGGCAGGTTAGTCGTAGATCGTGCCAGAGGGACCTCACTCGGTCTCCTACCGAAGGATGGTCACGAGCCGCCGCCGTGCTTGACCGATCCCTCCCCGGATCCATACTGCGTATAGGTCAAGGCGAGCAATGTCACTCAAGTACGGGATCCTGGGGCTACTCGCCGAAGAGCCCCTCCACGGCTACGAGGTCAAGAACCGCTTCGAGTCCCTCCTGGGCGGCTCCTGGGAGGTCAACTTCGGCCAGATCTACACCACGCTACAGCGGCTCGAGAGAGACCAACTGGTCGAGGCTGCCGGCCAAAGGGGTGATCGCGGCAAGCTTGCCTATCGTCTGACCGAAGGCGGTCGCCGGGCACTGCAGGAGTGGCTCACTCAGCCGGAGTCAGGGCCCCAGCAGGTGCGGGAAGAGATCTACGTCAAGCTGCTGCTCAGCACCCGCCTGGCCAACGGCGGCCTGGACGACCTCCTGGCGGCGCAGCGGCGCGTCTACCTCCAGCGCCTCAAGGACCTGTCCGAGCTCGAGGAAGGCGCGCGGCGGGACGGCCGCGACGACCTGGTCCTCCTGTTCATGGGCGCGATCCTCCACACCGAGGCCGACCTCAAGTGGACGGAAGCCGCCGCCGAGGAAATGCGGCAAAGCAAGCGCAAGCGAAAGGAGAGGCCATGACCAAGCTCATCGAGCTGACGCGAGTGCAGAAGGCGTACGACGGCGGAGCCGAGCAACCGGCTCTCGACGGTGTCACGCTCAGCGTAGACCGCGGCGAGTTCGTGGCCGTGATGGGCCCGTCCGGCAGCGGCAAGTCCACGCTCCTGAACCTG
>CATPBF010000094.1 GCA_955652585.1 Candidatus Dormiibacterota bacterium
ACACGCACCCCCGCAGCCTCCGCCCGCGCTCGCGCAGCCCTCGCAGCCGACGCCTACGGCCGCGCCCGCGCCCCCTCAACCAGAGCGACCGCTCGGGCTCCCAACTCCCTGACCGTCGAAACGATCAGGTCGACATCGTCTTCGCGCGTCCGCCAGTTGACGATCGCGGGGCGGAAGCAGACCTTGGCGTCGTAGACGGTCGTGCCGAAGTAAACCCGGCCATCCTCCAGAACGAGCTCTCCGAGGCGGCGGTTGATTTCGTCGAGCTGGGCCTCCGAAACGCCGGGTGGGCGATACCGAAAACAGATGACGTTGAGCGTAACGTCGGCCATCCGCTCCAGATCCGGCGCGGCATCCACCTGCTCGGCCACACGCTGGGCTAAACCGAGGTGACGCTCGACCATCGCGCGGTAACCGTCGCGGCCGTACGCTCGCAGCGTTGCCCAGACCGCAAGAGAGCGCGCGCGGCGGGACATCTCTGGACCCAGGTTGCCGAAGGCGGGTCGCGCAGCGGCCTCCGCCCCGAGATACGCGGCGCTGGTGCCGAACGCCCCGGCCTGGTACGTGGGATCCCTCACAAACGCGAAGCCAGAGTCATAGGGAACGTTGAGCCACTTGTGACCGTCAGCGATCACCGAGTCGGCGAGGTCTACTCCTTTGACCAGGTGGCGTGTTTTGGGTGAGACGGCTGCGAACAGGCCGAAGGCGCCATCCACGTGGACCCAGACGCGATGCTCGCGCGCCAGTGCGACGATATCGGCGAGCGGATCGAAGTCGCCTGTGTTGACGTCGCCCGCGTTGGCGATGATCACGACCGGTTCCGAGTCGTGTTCGCGCAGCGCCACCGACATCTCATCCAGGTCGACTCGTCCGGCGCCATCTCGCGACAGAGTCCGCACGCGATCGCGCCCGAGGCCGAGCATCGCCACCGCCCTGAGCGCGCTCACGTGCACGTAGCCGCTGGACAGGATTGTCATCGGCGGCAAACCGCTTGTCCCGGCTGATTCGACGTCGACGCCCTGCTCCAGTCCCCACCATCGGCGCGCGGCCGCGAGCCCAACGAAGTTGGCCATGGTGGCGCCGGTGGTGATCACCCCACTCCACGATGCCGGCAGGCCGAAGAGTTCCTGCAGCCACGCGATGCTGATTTGTTCCACACGTGACGCGAACGGCGAGCTCAGCCAGCTGTACGAGTTTTGGTCGACGGCGGCCGTTAGCCAATCGGCACCCACAGCAGCGGGCGTCCCGCCGCCCATGACGAAGTGAAAGTAGCGCGGCCCCGCCGAACGCGTCGTTCCGTCAACCGAGGCCGCGATCAGCTCCGAGAGGGCGGCCAGCGAACCCACACCATCTTCGGGCAGCGAGGAAGTCGGCTGTGCGCGTCGGCTCGGCGGTCGCACAGGTTCGTCATCAATTCGCGCCAGATAGGCCTCGGCTTCCTTGGCCGCGAGGCGCAGCGCCGCTCCTAGATTCCCGTGGTCAGCAAGCGGGTCCGGCACGTCCGCAAGGCTACTACGCGGTCGAAGTCAGACCCGGAAGACGGAGTACTCCCCGTTCGAGTAGACGAGGGTCCCGTGCTGCTGCCAGTACGCCTGGCTCGCGGCTCGCGCCGGCGCCAGCTCCTGCGGACCGATCAGGACATAGTTGACGCCATACCGATCGACGAGGTCGGCGGTGTTCTGGTCGCCACGGAGAATCGCCGCCTCGTCTGATTGCTTGCGCGCGTAATCACGCAGCCCATACGTCCACAGCCAGCCCGGATAGCCGCTCACCACGCGCCTACCCGACAGGGTCGGAATCGGGCTGTTGTGCTCATCTGCCACCGCGAACACCGCGTCTGGCGCCGTGTTCTGCCTCACCCAGTCCGCGACCTGCATGCCCTTCGTGTCCGTGAATTGATACGAGCTGACGCTTGAATCCGAAGCACGAGCCAGGTCGAGCGCGCCTGACAGACAGAGGAGCACAAGCAGCACCGACGCGAACGCCGCGCTCCACGGCCAGCGCCGGACCATGCCGGCAATGAAGCCTCCAACCATGATGCTTCCGAGCAGCGCCCAAAAGATGAAGAACTTCGTGTTGTCCCAGTCCCATGGCTGCAGGACGATGACGTTGGGGACCAGGAACCAAAGCCACATGGGCGCAAACCATTTCGGGAAAGCGGTCGGAAACCACCGCCGCAAGATGTGGGCGGCGATCAGCAGCGGGATCAACAACGACGTGTTCTTGATCCAGAACCACGCGACGTCGCGCGGAAAGGACAGCACCCCATCGCGCAGCCAATCCGTATACGAGAGCCAGCCGGGCTCCGGGCAGTATCCGTAAAGGCTGATGTTCGCTCCGCAGACGCTGTTGTTGGCGGGCGGCCACATCCACGCCAGCACCGGGATCGCGAGCAGCAGGGCAGGGACGAAGAATGCGACCCATTCCTTGCGCATGTTGAAGACCGCCCAGAACGCGGCCAGGGCGACCACCGTCCCGTATGCGTGTACGTGGAACACAGGCATCAGGCCGGCGACGATGCCGGCGAACAGGAATGCCTTCCAATCGTGGCGCTCGCGCACGGCCAGCCACACGAGCAGCAACACGATCAACGCGAGGCTGAAGCCGAACAGCGTCGACCGCTGCGGTACGAGGTAGGCAAGCACGGGGTTCAACCACTGGAAGTTGAGATCGCGGTTGAGGGTGTACTCGCGTGGCAGATGCGCGAGCACACCGATCCCGCTGTGGACGATATCGCCCGCGAGGTAGACGAAGCCCAGCCCCCCGCCGAGCAAGAAGACGAAGACCGCGACGGCCGCCGCGCCGCGGCTGTCCGCGAATCTCGCCGCGGCCAGATAGAGAACAGCCGGAAACGCGAGGCCCAGCAACCCGGTCGTGAGGACCAGCGCCGTGGGCAGAGAGCTGCCTAGCGGGATGAGGTTGGCCGCGAGGAAGTCGATCATGAACGGATAGCCGAGGTGGTTGCCAGGATCGATGGGGTACTGGGGCGGAAAGTTGTGCCCGTACGCGAATGAGCCGGCGAAAGTGAGGTGCGCGGCCCAGTCGCCCCAGATGTTGATGTACCCCGCCCACAGCCCTTCAGGCTTGATGACGTAGGCCTGGTGTAGGAAATGCACGGTCCAAGCGCCACAGACGAGGAACACCGCGGCGAGCGGCCAGGGATGGCCGGCGGTGCGCGGCGGCGCGGCCCAACGCGCAATCGCGTCTGAGAGGTCGGCGGCGACGCGATCGCGGTTTACGATCGCGACCCCGGCTCCGGCCCCGACTGCGACGGCGACGCCGGTTATGACCGTGCCCAGCGTGACGTCGCGCACCACCATCGACAGCACGAAGCTGACCACCGAGACGGCCATCGCGCCCAGCACCGTCCCGAAGACAAGGCGCTCCTCGAAGTTGAGGGCGATCCCGCTCGAATAAGTGATGCCGAAGCCTGCGGCCACGCAGCCGACAAGGAGAATCGCGGCGGCGCCGAAGAGAAGGGCGGCGGCCAGCACGAGGATCAGGGCCCCCAATCCCAGCCAGGCACCTGACCACCCGATCGGTCGAACGGCGACAGCGCGCGCCGCTCCCTCAGCCAAGCCCTAGCTCCAGCACCACAGCTTCTCCTCCGTCCCCTTGAGGTACGGCTGGCAGATGACGAGCCACATCTTGGGTCCCCATATGGGCGTGCCGGGGCTCGGATCGTTGGCGGAGATGGAAATCGGAAGACCGGTCCAGACGGGATAGAAGTAGAAGAAGAAGGCCACCGCGAGGCCGAGGTGCGCAGCGAGCAAGGTGCGGCCCGGCGGCCGGAAATGGGTCGCCATGTATGCGAGCACGAACGCCAGCGCGAGGATCATGAAAATCAGGCCGCCGAACATGTGGTACATGAACAGCACCCTGCTGATGTGCGACCACGGTAGGTACTGGGTGACGAAGCCGAGCAGGATCACTGTGGCGGGGAAGCTTCGGTGCCGGATGATGAAGTACGGCAGCGATACGACGCACGGAAGGCTCGTCCACCAGATCCAGGGATTGCCCAGGTCCTCGATCCGCGAGATGAGCGGCTGGCCGGTCCACTGGTCGATGCCCAGGCTGTCGTACTGCGCGTAATAAAGCACCGGCCTCGACAGGAACGGCCACGACCACCACGGGGAGCCGTACGGATGCGTGGCCGTCAATGTCGCGTGATAGATGTACGACTGCTTCTGGTAGTCGATGAGGTCCGCCAGGTTGTGGAACTGGCCGCGGGCGAAGAACGGGTACCACGAGACCCCGTAGATGACGATCGGGATCAGCACCAGGGCGACCAGAGCCAGCGGCAGGTACAGGTCCCATCGCACGCCGCCGGCGATCGCAGGCCCCTCCCCCTTTCCCCACGACCAGATCGGGTTGTCCCGCGGCCCTAAGTGAATGTCGACATGGCGCCGGATGGCCCTCGCCACGAGCAGGAAGACGATCGAGGCCCACGCGGCGAGCACGATCCATTTCGACGCGATGCCGACCCCGAGCGTGAGTCCCAGGAGGAAAAGGGTCACGACCGACGCGACTGGTCTGCGGCTCTGGATGTGGGCCAGGAACAGCGTGTACGCGAGCAGGATGAAGAAGATCGGAAAGATGTCGATCATGCCGATCCGCGACTGCAGGAAGAACATGCCGTCGAAGCACACAAGGGTTGCCGCCGCCAGCGCGAACAATCGATTCGGCCATAGGCGCCTCGCCAGCAGGTACATCAAGGGCACGCACAGAGTCCCGAAGATGCAGACCGCTATCCGCCAGCCGAACGTGTTGAAGCCGAGGTCGATGTAGTCGCCGGTCGCACCCTGGTAGTTGGCGCGGTACCACCCATAGCCCCATTCGCCGGCCGCAATGAACATCTTCGCGAGCGGGGGCTCCGGGTCGAAGTAGTTGTACTTGCAGTTGATCGTGGTTGGATGGCAGACCTCCATCCCCTTGACGTCGTTGTATGCGTCGACTGGAAAGTAGATCTCGTCGAAGACCTGACCCTTGGGCGGTGAAAGGCCGCCATGGCCGTCCGGGTAGCCCTTGTTGAAGGGATAGGCGAGGCCGCACAACTTGCCGGGATCGCCCGTCACGTCGATCGGCGTGGGGGAAACGCAATTCGAGATCAACGGCCCCTGAAATGGATGGAGGAAACAGTCGGGCATGATCGGGCTGTAGAAGCGAAGGACGAAGGCGACCACCGTGAACGCGAGGATCGCGAGCGCATCCCAGCGGTCGAAGTAGACCGGCCCTGAGCCGCCCGCGGAACCGGATCGCGCCCGACTTAGAACCTCGGCCCGCCCCTCACTCACCGTCGACGCTTTTTACGCCGGCCCCCACCCTGGTTCTGTCCAATCCGGTAGGGCAGCTTGGCTGTGATCTCCCATGATGCTGCGTCGGCGTCCGGCACCGGCATGGCGATCGTGTCCTCGTAGAAGAGACGCGAGCCCAACCGTTTCTTGATCACCGCCAGCCGCTCCTCGTCTCCGCGCACGCGTACGAACAGAGCCGGCTTCTCGAGCAGCGGGCGCATGATCCGCGCCACCTTCGCGCGGCGCGCGTCCTGGAAGGCGACCTTGAGTGGTTGCACCTTCACCATCCGGATGCTTTCGTACTCGATCAGCACGTCCGAGAAAAGCGTCGACACCTTGAGCCCGCTGTCGAGCGGCTCGACAAAGCTCCGCCACCGATACACGAGGAATGCGCCACCGAGGAGAAGCCCGACCGGGGCGTAAAAGAGCCAGATGATGTTCTGGGAGCTGATGGGTTGGCGCGAGTAGACCAGGACGCCGGCCGCCAGGACGCCGACCACGACGAGCAGGCCGGCGTAGAACCGCTGCCAGCGCCACAACTCCTCGGCGTAGAGGATCCGTTGCCGTCCTCGTGGGTGGCGGGCTCCATTCGAGCTCAAGCTATTGATTATCGCTGGGCGCCCAGTTCCGGCTCCTTTCCACGGCACGCCGCCACTGCGCCTGGAGCGTGTCGGCCTGGTCTCGCGAGATCGCGGGTTCGAAGTCACGGTCAAGCTTCCACAGGCCCGCGAGGTCGGTGTCGGTCCACGCGCCTGCGCCCAGGCCGGCCAGAAACGCCGCGCCCAATGCGGTCGTCTCGGTCTGCCGCGGCCGGCTGACCGGGATCCCTATCAGGTCGGCCTGAAACTGGCACAGGACGTCCATGACCGAGGCGCCTCCGTCGACGCGCAGCTCCATGAGCGGCCTGCCGGTGTCAAGCTGCATCGCCTCCACCACGTCGCGCGTCTGGTACGCCATCGCTTCCACGGCCGCGCGCACCAGGTGCGCGCGCCCACTGCCCCGCGTGAGGCCGACGATCGTGCCCCGCGCAAACGGATCCCAATAAGGCGCGCCGAGGCCGACAAACGCGGGGACCATGAACACGCCGCCCGCGTCTGGAACAGAGGAGGCGATCGGGCCGGCTTCCGAGGCGCTCGCGATGATCCCAAGGCCGTCGCGCAGCCACTGCAAGGCGGCGCCGGTGACGAAGATAGCGCCCTCGAGCGCATAGCTGAGGCGCCCGGCACGCCGCCACGCGACCGTGGTCAGCATCCCGGATTGCGACGCCACGCGGTCTGGGCCCGTCTGCACCAGGACGAATGAGCCTGTGCCATATGTATTCTTCGCCATCCCGACGATGGTGCACGCCTGGCCGAACAACGCCGCCTGCTGGTCGCCGGCGATGCCGGTGATGGGCGCCTCGATGCCAAGGAATGCGCCGGGGTCGCTCTTCGAGATCGCGCCGCTAGAGTCGCGAACCTCGGGGAGATTGGTGAGTGGAACGCCGAACAGGTCGGCCATCTCCTGGCTCCATACGCCGCGCCCGATGTCGAAGAGAAGCGTGCGCGATGCATTCGACGCATCGGTCACATGGTCTCGGCCGGCCGAAAGACGTGCGACCAGCCAGCTGTCCACCGTCCCCGCCGCCGCGTCCTTCGCGCCCGGCACGTGATTCACAACCCATGCCAGCTTGGTCGCGGTGAAGTACGGATCGATGACGAGCCCGGTCACCTCGCGCACACGTTCCTCATGACCCGCCTCGCGCAGCCGGACACACTCGGCCGCGGTGCGGCGGTCCTGCCACACGATTGCGCGGGCGAGCGGCCTCAACGTCCGACGGTCCCAGACCACGAGCGTTTCGCGCTGGTTGGTGATCCCTATCGCAATCACGTCGCGTGGCTCTGCGCCCGCGGCCTCGAGCGCCAGGCGCGCGCTCTGCTGAACGGCGGCCCAGATCTCCTCGGCGTCGTGCTCGACCCAGCCCGGCTGAGGGAAATGCTGCGTGATCTCTGCGTAGCCCTTGCCGCGCACGATCCCGTCCATGCCGACGGCGACGGATGTGGCGCCGGTCGTCCCCTCGTCGAGGCTCAGTACGACCCGGCGGTCAGCCACCTTGGCTGGTCGGTTTCCAGGTCCGATTCAGGCTGCCGGTCGCGTAGCCCTCGAGATCGAGCGAGACGAACTTGTACCCGGCGGACCGCAACGCTTCGACGACTCGTTCGCGTTCCGACACCAGGCGCGCGATCTCGGCCGGCTCGACTTCGATCCGTGCGACATCGCCGTGATGGCGAACGCGCACCTGTTTGAACCCGAGCGCTTTGATTGCGGCCTCGGCCGATTCGATCTGACGAAGCGCTTCGACCGTGACCTCGGTGCCGTGCGGGATGCGCGACGAGAGGCAGGCAAACGATGCCTTGTTCCAGTTGGGCAGTCCGAGCTTGCGCGCGGCGGCGCGGATCTCCGGCTTGCCCATCCCGGCCTCGAGCAGTGGGAAGCGAATGCCGCGACGGACAGCAGAGCCGTGACCGGGCCGGTGGTCGCCCTCGTCGTCGGCGGTCGCCCCGTACGCGATGACGTCGAGACCGAGGTCGCGACGGACTGGCTCCAGGGTTTCGAAGAGCTCCTCCTTGCAGTGGAAGCAGCGATCCGGATGGTTGCGCGTGTACGCCTCCAGCTCGACCTCGTTGGTGACCACCTCGATCAGCCGCGCTCCCAGCTGCCGCGCCAGGGCACGCGCCTCCGCTTGCTCCGACTCGGGATACGCCGGCGAGCTCGCCAGAACAGCGACGGCCCGGTCGCCGAGCTCGTCCAACGCCAACTTCAGCAGCAAAGTGGAATCGACCCCGCCCGAGTACGCAACCAGGACGGAGGATAGGTCGCGCACGATGGCGCGGGCGCTAGCGAGCTTGGTGGCGTCGTGCCGGTCGAGCTGGATCATTTCCAGCTTGGAAGATTAGACCGCCTGGGCTTCTGAGGGCTCCATCGCGGCCGTGCCACACCAGGCCTCGTAGTCGATGAGCTCGTGCACGGTCGGGTTGTCGCCGCAGAGCGGACAGCTCTTGCTGTGCGGCAGCTTGAGCTCGCGGAAGGTCATGTCCTCGCCCTCGAACAACAGGTAGCGTCCGATCATGGGCCGGCCGATGTTCAGGAGGTACTTGATCGTCTCGAAAGCCATCATGCTGCCGATGATCCCCGGCAGGACCCCGAAAACGCCGGCCTCGGCGCAGCTCTGCACCTCGCCCGGCGGCGGGGGCTCGGGGAAGAGACAGCGGTAGCAGCCGGTGCCCTTGGCGGAGTCGAACATCGCGAGCCGTCCTTCGAACCGGAGGATGCTCCCGTGCACGAGCGGCTTGGCCAGGAAGTGGGCTGCGTCGTTGGCGAGGTAGCGCGTGGGGAAGTTGTCGGTGCCGTCGACGATGATGTCGTAGGGCTGGAAGATGCGCATCGCCGTCTCAGAGTTGAGGTGCTCGTTGATCGGCACGACTTCGACGTCCGGGTTCAGGTTGCGCAGTGTCTCCGCCGCCGACTCGACCTTCAGGCGTCCGATGTCGTTGGTGCCGTGCAGGAGCTGGCGCTGGAGGTTGGATGCGTCCACACGGTCGAAGTCGACGATTCCGATCTTGCCCACTCCGGCCGCGGCCAGGTACATGCTGGCGGGCGAGCCGAGACCGCCGGCGCCCAGGAGCAGGACGCTGGAGGACAGCAGCTTCCGCTGCCCCGCGCCGCCGACCTCCGGCAGAATGAGGTGGCGGGCGTAGCGGGCGACCTGGTTGGGCGTGAAACCCTTGGCTGGAGCCATCTGCAACTCACTATACCCAGGGTCGCTCGGCTGTTATTCCTATAGTTGGAGAGCCGGTGGAAACTGAATACCTAGACGAAGAACAGGTGATCGCCCTGTACAACAAGGTCCGCACGGGCAAGCGGACCTGGCCGTCGGGCATCTGGAGCTCTCCCGCGGCGCTGCAGTACGCGGTGACGGTCTTCGACTACTGGATCCACAACGTCATGGGCTGGAAGGGGTGGCCGGACGCCCGGGGCAAGGTCACGCCTGCCATCCTCGAAGAGCACCGGCTGGCCGACCTGGTCGAGAGCGTTTTCGTACCCGAGTTCGGAGACGACTGGCTCGACTTCGAGGTCGTTCTCAACGAGAGCATGCGGCTCTCAGAGGACGAGGCGTGGGCGCCCGATGTCGCCGACCGCCAGGAGCGCGTGGAGGCCGCTTTCGAGCACGCGTTCGAACAGCTCATCGGCTCACCCAAACAGCAGCCGAAGCTGCTGCCGACCTATCACCGGTTCCGCAACCACCTGCTACGCATGTGGAGCGCGTTCCAGGAAGCTCAGGCCGAGCACGACAAGGCCGAAAGGGAATCGGCCGAGCGTTTCTGGGCGCCCCTCCGGCTGGTGCGCAGCACGCGTGGACCAGGCGCGGAGGCTTGGTCGATCGTGAACGTTGATGACGAGCGGCGTGGCGAGGTGAATGTGATCTGGGGCGAACCCCATCCGTACTGCCTCGTCGTCCTCGACGACGCCATCGAGGTGGGCGGCTGGGAGCAGGTGATCTACCGTCTCGAGCAGGAGGTCCTGGTCGAAGAGCCGGGAGTGGTGAGCTACGCCGTGTGGCATAAAGGGTTTGTCGGCGAGTACTACCGCTGCGCCGACTGCGGTGAGCTGCACAGCCAGTTCGACGAGGACGCGGGCAAAGAGCTCCGCCTCGACGACCTTGATCCGCCTGACGAACGCTAGCTAGTCGACCGTTAGGGAGTAGTTCTTCCCCTCCCAGCCGGTCACGTAATGCGCCGTCCACGCCAGCTGCGATCCAGGCGGCAATTTGTTCGAAGGGACCTCCGCGACCCAGACGCCGAGTGTCGTGTCGATGGCCTCAGCCTCCCCGAAGGTCTTCCAATCGTCGAACGTGTAGTGCACCGATCCCGGGCGGGGCAGCTGCACGCGCAGCCGGCGGCCGGCCACGATGCGTCCGATCTGGTGGCGGTGCGACCACACGAAAGCCGGCTCGTGCTGCGTGCCCTCGGTGTAGCGGTGCCGCGCGGGCACGACGAGGTCCGGAAAGCCGGCGAGCGCGATCGTTACCAGCAGTTCGAGATATTCCGCATGCGCCCATCCGAGAGGCGACACGGAACCCGTGGCCTTGCCGAAGAACTGCCCGCGGCTGGGAATATCCTGCGCATCCCAAACCTGCTCCGGCAGCATCGAGCCGGGACCGGCGAAGCCTTCAAGGGTCCGCACGAGCTCGGCGGCCGGTAAGCCCATCGAGAAGAAGTGGCGGGCGCGCTCCCCCGTGAGCACTGGCCATGGCCGTCCCTTGCCGCTACCGTCCCAAGGCGAACCGTCATCGTGCTCGCCGTACAGGTCACCCACATAGCGTCGCCATGAGGGGCCAGGCGGAAGGCTGACCTTGAGTGCGGAGTCGACGCTTTGGAGGCTGCGAAGGATGCGCTCGTCCTTCGGCCGTCGCACGCCGTACCTGACCAGCTCGAGGAACTCCGGCGCGATCGCTCCGACGGTCGGTCTGTGGTCGGGATCGCCCGCGAGGCGAACGTACTGTCCGGCCGCGGTCGAGCACCAAGTCTCGACTCGATCGTTCCAGTAGTCTGCCACCGCGCGCAGGTGGCTGGCGGCGACATGCTCGCCGGCCTCATGCGCAAACTCGGCCGCAACGATGAGGGCGGCGATGCAGGCCGCGAGCGTCGACGGCGAGAGGCCGCCGAGATCCTCCCAGCGGTCGAGCTGCGTAAGCGGACCCTCGCGGATGATGAATTGCGCCGCGGGCCGGACCATGACGGGGTAAGGGTCGTGGTCGAGGCAGCCGGCGATTCCCAGGCGCCATGCGAGCAGGATCGGAAGGGCGACCTGGTCGAGCTCGGTCGACGTCCAGTGCGGGGTCCCGTCGACGAACCAGTTCTGGAACCACGCGCCGTCCGCGCGTTGACGGGATTGCAGATGGCGAAAAGCGCGGAGCGCGGCCGCCTGGTCGCCCGCATCAAGCAAGGCGGTGGCGATGCGACAAAGATCACGCGGCCAGACCAGATGATAGATCTGGTTGCCGTTGTGATTGGCCTCACCCCACGGAGCGGCCGGCGACGCGACGAAAGCGCCCGCGTGCGACTTGTCCTCGAGGCACCGCAGCACCGCCAGCGATGCCTGGGCGAGCATCCCCTCGTCACCACTGACCTTGCTGAGTGCCGGCGGAAGGTCGGGCAGCGCGCGCCACGCACGTTCGAACGCGTGGCGCACGTTGCCGGAACCCTTCTGAAGCGTCGCACGCGCGACTTCCTCTGCGTCCGCGCGACTATGCGCGAATCCGATCCCGATCTGAAACGAGCCGGCGCGGATGCCGATCTCGGCGCCGGCCGCCACGTTGCCCGGGCCCGCGCGCTCATATGTAT
>CATPBF010000095.1 GCA_955652585.1 Candidatus Dormiibacterota bacterium
AGCCCGTTCCGCCCAGCAGGCCAGTGCCGAGTCTCTGCTGGAAGCCCATCGAGAACTGCACGCCAGGGGTGGCGCACATGAACCCATGGCGGTGCACCAGGTAGCCGGATGTCGGCGTGATCTCCATGGGTAGGATCTGGCCGGGCAGCTTGGCCGCGAACGCGAGCAGCCCGGGGCCGCCCACAGCCGTGTACTCCGTCATGAACAAGGTGCCGCCCGCGACCGCGCGCCCTAACGCGCCCATGAAGCCGCCCTGCTGACCGCCGGCCGACGTGGACGTCTGCATCTGGATCGCCATCGACATCCAGGACAGCTGCCCCGACTCGGCGAACACCTTGTCGTTGGGTTGCATGTTCAACTCGAGCACCGGCATGACGGTGCCGACGATCTTTGGCTCCATGTTGCCTCCTGATGAATGGCGGCCGACGCGGGCGCGACCAATGTATCAGGAGCCCGAGCCGCCTCCCGCATGATGGACGTGCTCGAGGGTGTGACGCCGCGCGGACTTACGGCCGGGCGTGCGCGAGCACGTCTCGCAGACTCCTACGACCAGCACCTCTGTGTGCACCGGCTTGAACCGGTGGCGGTCCTCGAGGTGTCTTTCGAGCTCGCTGACCAAAGCCTCTTCGATGTGCAGGACGCCCCCGCAAAGCTGGCAGACAGCGTGGTGATGGTCGCCGCTGGCGAGCTCGTAGTGGGTCGGCCCGTCGCCAAGATGCGCCGCGTACACCGATCCGGATGCGGTCAACGCTTCCAGGGAGCGATACACCGTGCTCCGCGGGAAGCGGGCTGAAGTCTTTTGCAGCTCGACCGTGATCTCGTCGGCGGTGCAGTGCCCGCCGAGCCGCACGATTGCGTTGTAGACCATCGTCCGCTGCGCCGTGCGCCGCATCCCCGGCGCGAGCATGTGGCTTCCACTCTCGCCTCCCCGCTCACCTCTGGGGTCCCCGCGCTCGTCGCGCGGGAGCGGCCGCAGCGCCGGGTGGGGATGTTCAGTCATTTGCAACCGATCGAAGAGATCTATCGGCTCGTGTCAGCAGCCGGCACCCATCCGCCTCGACGACGACATCGTCCTCGATCCGTACGCCGCCCCAACCCGGGATGTAGATGCCGGGCTCGACGGTGAACACCATCCCGGCCTCGAGCACGGTCTTCGAGCCCGGGTCGAGCGAAGGGTCCTCGTGCGCTTCGAGGCCGAGCCCGTGGCCGGTGCGATGAAAGAACCGATCGCCGAGCCCGGCGGCCTCGATGACCTTTCGCGCCGCGGCGTCCACGTCGCCGGTGGTCGCGCCCGCCCGCACGGTGTCGATGGCTGCATCGTGCGCCGCGAGGACCACAGCGTGGATCTCGCGCTGGCGCGAGGTCGGCTCGCCGACGACGGCGACGCGCGTCGTGTCGGCGCAGTAGCCGTCATAAGCGGCGCCAAAGTCGAGCAGCACGAGGTCGCCCTCGCGTAAGTGTTGGCCGGTAGGGTGGCCGTGGGGCAGCGCCGAGTTGGAGCCTGACAGCACGATCGTTTCAAACGCCAGCGTTCCGCCGGCGGCGCCGATGGACGCGCCGATGGCGATCGCAACCTCGAGCTCGGTCTGCCCGCTATGCATGCGGCCGAGGATCTCGTCGGTGGCCGCGTCTGTGATGGCGGCCGCATGCGCGAGCTTCTCCAGCTCCACCGGCGACTTGGTGCGGCGCAACCGTCGAATCTCGGGCGCCACATCGAGCATCTCGCGCGCGTGCAAGCGCTCGCGCAGCGCGTCCGCGACTGCGAGCGTCATGTGCTCTTTCTCGACCCCGAGCCGGACCGAGCCCTCGAGCGCGTCGTGGACCAGCCGGTATGGGTCCTCGCCGTCACGCCACGAAGCGATTTCGGCGTCGGTCTTCGCCCGCTCAGCATTCTCTCGCTCGATCGCCGGCAAGATGAGCGTCGCCCGGTCGGACGTCACCGCGAGCGCCATGAGCCGTTCGTAAGGGTCGGCCCGTACGCCGGTCAGATACGCGATCGACACAGGCCGCGACACATAGGCGGCATCGAGGTGGTGGCTCGCCATCCAGGCGCGAAGCTCGTCCAGACGCGTGGCCGCAGGCGCGTCAGTCAACGCCGACGATTCGGACCCGATACGAACTATTGGGCGTCTTGATCTCGACCTCCTCACCCACGCGATGCCCGATCAGCGCCTTCCCGAGCGCCGACTCGTAGCTGACCCGGCCGGCCTTGGGGTCGGCTTCGGCAGGGCCGACGATGCGATACGTCTCCTCACCCTCGCCGTCCTCCGCGAAGCGCACGGTGCTCCCCATCGCCACCTCGCCCGAGCCCTTGGTCGTCTTGATCAGAACGTGGTTCTTGACGATCGCCTCGAGCTCCCTGACCCGCGCCTCCATCATTCCCTGCTCGTTCTTGGCCGCGTGATACTCGAAGTTCTCCGAAAGGTCGCCGAACTCCCTGGCGGCTTTGATCTTGGCCACGATCGCGGGCCGCTTGACCGTGGTCAGCTCGTGGAGCTCGCTCCTTACAGCCTCGAGTCCTTCGGGGGTGATGTGAACGTCATTGGTCATCAATTCGAGTCTAAACGTCGGCGCCTTCCGTGCAGTCTCGACGCTGGCGAGCTAGTTCTTGGGCAGCTGGGCCTGGACTTCCTTCATAAGCCGGCGCTGGAGGAAGGTGGATATCCCGTAGACGGCCGCCGCCAGCGCAAGCCCGGCGGCGAAGGCCAGCGCCGCATGGATGGTCGGGTTCGGTATGGGCGAGAGCGCCACCCCGTCGTCGCCGATGATTGCAGCAGCCGCCAGCGCGATCGGAGTGATGAGAGGAAGCTGCTGGAGCCGATTCATCACTGCCGGAACGGGCGGCTCCACCCGCGGGACCATCCGCTGCCCCATGACTCCGACCGACCTGACGTGGCGGAGATTGGGCGTGACCGTCAGCACGACGTTCACCTGGTTGCCGGGCACCTGCTTCAAGCGGGCCGGCGGGACCAGGTACTGCTCGGTGCCGGCCCGCGTCTGCACCATCAACATCCCCAAGCCCATCGAGGTGCTGACTGTGCTCGCACCAACGAGCTGGCCCTGCACGAGCCGGCCCTCGGCTTTGCGGTCCTTGAGGGCCAGCCGGAAGCCGGGAGCTATGAAGCTAGCGAGCAGCGCGATCGGCACCAGCCATGCGATCGAAGCCGCGATCGCCACCGGGAGGCCATAGAAGCGCGGCACGAAGATCAGGATGGCGGCGATGATCAGCACGCACGCGACGGCGATGCCGACCGCGATGTAGCCGATCCGGATAACGAAGTCGGGCGCATACCCCTGCAGCATCCCGCCCGCCTGCACGAATCTTTCCCGCTGGCGCCTGGTCTGGCCGGCGCCCGTCGTCGCGCCGGCCTTCGGCTGGACCTTGCGCATCTGCTGGCGCACCTGCCGCGTCTGCGCGCGCTTCTTGCCCATTCACCGCAGTGTATAGGCGAACTCGGCCCAACCGTCGCTAGGCAGCCACCGCCGGCACCAGCACCCGCTTTTCGTAGGTGACGCCGTTGTTGGTGAAGGTGCCTGAGAACAGAAAGGCAGGCTCGTAGAAGCTGTGGTCGCCCGCGACCGCCAGCGCATACACGAGCTCGACTTTGGTCAGCCGGACCGTAGGTGTCACCGCCAGAGAG
>CATPBF010000096.1 GCA_955652585.1 Candidatus Dormiibacterota bacterium
AGCGTTCGGAGGCCGGAACGGGGCCCGCGCCGCCGTGGACTATGAGCGCGGGAGGTGCCAGGAGCTTCTGTTCAGGCCGGCGAAAAGGCCCGACGGTCGAAGATGCGGCGTTCCTGCTCCCGCCGGTCGGGGACGTAGTCGACGCGCCGGCCGGCGGTCGAACGATCCCCTGACCGCCTTTCACCGAATCGCCGTTCCGGGATCAACCGCCTGACCGACGAGCGCCTGTCGGCGCCACGCTCTATCTGGGTTGCGCTGAGCTCCATGCCACCTCCCTCTTGATCAGGTGGTCGATGCTACGGCACTCGGCGGTCGATTGCGGAAAGCTTTTCGTCCAGGCGGCGCTCCGACCCCCGCCGCTCCAGCTCGTCGCCGGGTCCGAGGTCGACGAACCTCGCGTATTTCGCGAGCCGAGGATGGACCTCGCTGACCCGACGGAACATCTCCTGGGCGATCCAACGGTAGTCGGGGTGGCCCTGCGGCGTGGTCCGCAGCTCGCAAAGGTGATAGATCTCGCGGAGGTTCACGCGGAAGTACCAGCGCACGCGGTAGGCGAGCGGGACGACGTACTGAGCCGGCGCCGGACCGAGGTCGCGCTCCATGCGTGCGTGGGCGCTGGCCGCGCGCTCCACGGCGGCCACGAATCGCTCCTGCATTCCCAGCTCTGCCAGCCCCGGCGGCACGTCAAACCCAAGGGCGGTGCCCAGCAGCTGACGGTCCTGGGTGAGCATGCGGTGGCGGTGCAGGTCGCGGTAGGCGGCGAAGTTGGCGACGATTTCGAATGTGTATTGGGCGTGCTCGAGCGCTCGAGGGGGTCGCTGGCGGCGATTGGCGCGATCGGCGAGCAAAGCCTCCAGCACCTCGCCCGGGTCGCCTTTGAGGGCCTCCCAGCGGGCATCCGAATTCGGGAACAGCGCGGCGGCGACGACCTTCCGCTCGGCGTCAGCGTCGTGTTCGATCAGCCGGACCGCAGGCGCGGATTCGCTGGCCCCGGTTCTCTGCGCCAGCCTGGCCGTGCCCTGACGAATCCGCACCAACCTTTCAGCGCTCGGCCCGCCGTAGCGCTCGTCCAGCGCCCGTTTGACGAAGGCCGGGATGACGAGCGAGAGCTCGCGGTGGAGATCGGTGGCCAGCGCCCTGCATTCGTAGAGCTCATGGGCGGCGAGCTTGGTGATGAGGTACTCGAAAGCCCGTCCATTTCCGAACAGGCCGAGGTTGGTCAGGGTCCCAGCTGGCAACAGCCCCCTGAGCATGTCCAGCGCCTTGGCCCTGGTCGCGGCTTTCCACGCACGATCGGTCTCGTTCCCTTCGATCGGAAACCGCTCGCGAATCGCCTGCGTCAGCGGCTCGATGAGGGCGCTGTACGTCTCGAAGAGGAGGTCGGCGGCAGGCGCGTAATCGGGATGGGCAAGCTCGGGCCCGCGGTGATAAAGAAACCGGCCGTCGCGACCGGGCCGGTCGAACCTCACGTAGCGCGTCGATTTCTCGAGCGGCGAAATTCCGATGCGGCTGTCCTCGAGGGCCTTGGCGGCGAGCGTGGAGGTGCGCTCGACGGCGACGTGCGCGCCGGCGAGCTCGGCGACGGAGTCGTCTCCATACCCGACCAGGACCCGCTCGTAGAACTCCTCGGCGCGGCGGACCGCCACCATGTCGTCCCCATCAACGCCGGTGGTTGTAAGCGCGTCAAAGCCGGAGTCCGGCTCGTTGATGAACTCGTCCAGCAGCACCCGGCGGAGGCTCTTCTCGGTGCGCGAGTAGCGCGAGAAGAGGGCTCCCTTGACCACCTCCGGGAGGTTCCGGAGCGCGAAGACCGGGCGGTCGAGGTTGGTGAAGTAGCGGCCGAGGACAACGGCTTCGGCTGAGTTGAATTCCGACGACGGTTCGACTGCCATGACTTTTGCCTATCCTAGCCCGGACCCTAGATCTTGTGGCTCTGCTGTCAGCGACCCCATCATCTAGGTGAACGACCTGAAACTTGTCCCCGAGTTGTCCCCAATGGTGTTAACAAGCCGTGTTCCGGAGCCGGAGATCCGCCGCATATTCGCGGCATCGGCGGCCGGAGTCAAGGAGAGGGTGGCGCAAGAAGGAACGCATCTTTTGGGGTCCCCGCGTCGTGGTCGCGGGGGCAGCGACGCGGCGCCGAGCCCCTCGACGCCGGCTTCCGCGCCATAGGCGCCCGGCCGCCTAGGACGCGAAGATGCAAGGAGCTTCGGTTCTCGGAACACTATCCTCGAGTCCAAATGGAGGTGGGGATAACCGGCCGAATTGGAGACACCGATTGGGTGGAACGGTGGCGAGCCATCGTCCGCCAACGTAGCGGATCGGCCGGCCACGCCGACCCAAGCTATTGGGACCGGCGCGCACCCTCCTACGCCCGGATCACCCGTGATCGCAAGGACGACTTTCTTCGGGTGGTCGAGCCCTACCTGTCGCCCCGCAAGACGCTCATCGACGCCGGCGCGGGAGCCGGCCGCCACGCTGTGGCGCTCGCTGAACGGCTCGAGTGGGTGACGGCGGTCGAGCCATCCGAGGGGATGCGCGCACAGATCCCTCCCCGCGACAACATGACAGTGATCGCCAGTACCTGGCAGGACGCCGCGGTGGCGAAGGCCGACATCGTGATCTGCTGCCACGTCCTCTATGGAATCGAGGACGCGGTTCCGTTCATCGCCAAGCTCCAGGCGTCGGCACGCGATCGCGTCTTCATAATGCTGCGCGAGGGGGCTATCCCTCATCCGGCCACCCTGCTTCGTGAGCGCTTGACCGGCGGGCCTGGGCTGCCTGTGCCTCAGTTCAGCGACGTGTTCATGCTGCTCATACAGATGGAAATCGCGCCCGACGTTACCTTCGTGCGCTACCGGGTCGTCAATCGCTACACGGACATGGACGAGGCGCTTAACGACTGCCGCACGCTCATCGGCTCCGACTGGGACGAAACCAGAGCTCGTACCTTGCTCGAAGAGATGCTCACCAAGGACGGGGACGAGCTCGTGTTCGACAGCGGCGTCGCGCTGTCGGGGATCGCGCATTGGCAACCGCGCGAGAGCTGACGATCCGGCCGGTCAGGCCTTCCGATCGCGACCGCGTCGCCGAGCTGACCAAGGACGTGTGGGACGGCCACGACTACCTCAATGCGGTCTTCGACGACTGGGTCGCCGACGCGGCATCGGCGTTCCAGGCAGTCGAGGTCGACGGCGAGGTCGTCGGGCTGCAGAGGCTGCGGCCGTACGCGCCAGGGCTGGTCTGGTACGAGGGCCTTCGGGTGGCGACGAGACACCGGCGCCAGGGCCTGGCGCGCGCGATGCTCGCTTCAGCGATTGCCGAGGCGCGCGAGCACGGCCATGGTGAGGTGAGGCTTGCGACCGGCAACCCGGACGCGGTTCGCCTGTTCGAATCAGTCGGCTTCCAGAGGCTGCTCGACATCCGCTGGTGGAAGGGCCCTCGGGTCGAGGGCGGTGAGTCGGCGCGGATCCCGGCGGCGGCTGAGGCCGAGAGGCTCTGGCCAGTGATCTCCAAGACCCCGGGCATCGAGCTCTACCACGGTGTGATGGCCGACTTCAACGGGGCGCGCGACCTCGGCCCGGCATTGCTCGCGAGACTGGCCGACACGGGGATGTTGCGCGTCGGACCGGGCGGCCGCGCGGTCGCGGGTTTGCGGAGGCCATGGGGGGACAACCTCGCGGTCGGCTTCCTCGCCGGCGCCGGCGGCGCGCTGCGCGAGCTGTTGCTGGCTCTCCGGTTCGAGGCTGACGCGGACGGCCTCGAGGACGTGGTCGTCAGCCTGCCCCGCGAACATCCTGCCGCCGATGACATGCGGGCTTCCGGATACGATCTTGCGAATGACGACGACCACAGCTACATCTACGCGCTCGCGCTGTAGTTGAGCCGCCGTTACGTAGTCCTTGGCAACGGCATCGCCGGGCAGACGGCCGCCGAAGAGCTGCGCAAGCTCGATGCAGACGCATCGATCGTGATGATCGCCGCCGAGCGCCACCCTCTCTACAACCGCGTCGCGCTGCCGCGATACCTGCGCGGCCAGGTGCGAAGGGAAAAAGTCTTCATGCGCACAGTCGAGGACTACGCAAAACACAGCCTCGACATCCATTTCGAGACCTGGGCAACAGAAGTTGACTTTGCAAACAAGGTCGTGCGCACGAACCGTGACCAGGAATTTCCTTACGACGCGCTCCTGATCGCCACCGGCGGGCGTCCGAAGCCGCCGCCTTGGCCGGGCTCGGACCAGGTGTCGCAGACGATCGGCTTTCAAACGCTCGACGACACGGACGCCATCATCGAGAAGGCGGATGCGGCCGAGCGAGTGCTCGTGATGGGCGGCAGCTTCATCGGCTACGAGCTCGCCGAAGGCGTCAGCTATCGCAAGAAGGCGCAGCTGACCTGGATCATGCGCGGGCCGTGGTTCCTCCGCTACGTCCTCGACGAGGAAGGTGGGCAGCTGTGCCGTCAAATGGGCGAGGCACAGGGCGTGGAGTTCATCTGCTCTGATGAGGTGCAGAAGTTCAGCCGCACCAACGGGCGCTTCCTCGCGGAGACCGTCAACGGCAAACGCGTCGAGTTCGATGTGCTCACCTACGGCGTCGGGCTCGACTACTACACCGAGCCCGTGCGCGACTCGGTGGTCAAGCTTGACAAAGGCATCGTCACCGACGCCAAGCTGCGCGCGTCGGCGCCTGACGTGTATGCGGCCGGAGACATCGCCGTCTTCTACGATCTCATGGTCGAGCGCCACAACCAGATGGGGACCTGGGACAACGCGGAGGCGCACGGCAAGGTGGCGGCCCGCAACATGGCAGGCGGGGACGAGGACTTCTTCGACGTGCCGACCTACACGACGACGATGTTTGGATCGACGCTCGCGGTCATGGGCGTGACGCCGGACGTGCAGCCCGACCTCGAATCAGTGCGCACGTACAGCTTCGAGGAGAAGTTCTACCGCAAGCTCTTCTTCAAGGACGACCGGCTGGTGGGGGCGATCATGATCGGGCCGCCCAAGGGCCGCAAGAAGCTCATCGAGATCATGCGGTCGCGCCAGCGGATCGAGCGGCCGAAACAGGACCTTCTCGACCCGAACAATCTGAAGGACTGAGACCTAGCGCGGGCGGCCCAAAGGTGCGGTTGGCGCCAGACGGGTGCTATCCCTGGCTCGGAGGGGCGCCGCTGGCGCCAAACGGGTGGAACCCAGCTGGGCGTATGATTCGCCACAGAAGAATGCCGTTCGCCTACAGCGAATCTGCCGACATCGTCAGAGCCGCCCTGGGCTCCGTCTTGCGACAACGCCGCGAGGCGGTTCACCGCACGCTGACCGAGGTCGCAGGCGAAGCCGGTCTGTCCCCCGCGCACCTCTCGGAAGTGGAAAGGGGCCGCAAGGAGGTCTCCACCGAACGGCTGCTGGCGGTCGCCCACGCCCTCGGGGTGCGGCCGGCCGACCTCTACGCCGAGCTCGCCCGGCTCCTCGGCGCCGACTCCGAGCGCCCGGCCTGGCCCGAGGATCCGCCGGCCAAGCTCCGGCTTGCAACCGCAGGCATGCCGCTCGAAGCGCTGCGCAGCGTGGCGGACTTCAGCGCTTATCTCGCGATGGCCAACCCGCCACCCAAGGCCCGACCACGCATAGGTTTCGAAGCAAGGAGGTAATCGAATGCATCTCATCCCGACCGTGATCACCAACGACGGACGCGGCGAACGCGCGTATGACATCTACTCGCGGCTGCTCAAAGACGGGGTGGTTTTCGTGCGAGGCGTCATCGACGACGACATGGCTACGACAGTCACGGCGCAACTGCTCTTTCTCGAAAACGAAACGCCGGACCGCGACATCCAGCTGTACATCAACAGTCCCGGCGGCTCGCTGACCGCGGCGCTGTCGATCTACGACGCCATGCAGTACGTGGGACCCAAAGTGGCGACCCTTTGCACCGGGATGGCCGCGAGCGGAGCCTCGATCCTGCTCGCCGGCGGCGATCCTGGGATTCGGATGTCGTTGCCACATGCTCAGATCCTCGTCCACCAACCCTTCATTCAAGGCATACAGGGTCAGGCCACCGACATCCAGATCCATGCCCAGGAGCTCCTTCGCCAGCGTGAACAGGTAGCACGCATCTACGCCAAGCACTGCCACCGAGAGCTGGAGGATGTCGAGCGCGCGATGGAGCGCGACTTCTTCATGACGCCGGAGCAGGCCAAGGAATGGGGGCTCATCGACCTGATCCTGGAGAAGAACCCGGCCGCAGCCAAGCCCGTGGCTTGAGGATCATCGTCCTCGGCGGCACCCGCTTCATTGGGCGGGCAATCGTTGAGGAGCTGGTCGGAGCAGGTCACGAACTCCTCGTGGTGCATCGCGGCGAGCTCGAGCCGGACGGCATGCCGCCCGCTCCCCATCTGCATTGCGACCGTTCCGACCTGGCCGCTCACAAAAAGGAGCTCGACGGGTTTCGGCCCGGGGCGGCGATCGACTGTCGGGCGCTCACGCGCGGCGACGCCGAGACGGCGCTGGCCGCGCTGCCCGCGGGCATTCGATTGGTTGTGATCTCGAGCATGGACGTCTATCGGGCGTTCGGCGCCGCCATCGAGGGGAAAGAGACAGACCCGGTGCCGCTGGACGAGGACTCACCAGTGCGGTCGGAGCGCTACCCCTACCGCGGCAAGAGTGCGGACCGCCACGACTACGACAAGCTCGACGTCGAAGACGTGTACCTGCCACAGGGAGCGACTTCGCTGCGCCTGCCGATGGTCTACGGGCCCAGGGACTACCAGCTCCGCGAGGAGTACATCCTCCGCCGCGTGCGCGCGGGCCGCCTGCGCATTCCCTTCGGAGCCGGCGCATGGCTTGCGTGCCGCGGCTACGTCGGCGACATTGCGCGCGGAGCCCGGCTGGCGATGGAATCGGCTTCGACAAAAGCCATGGCTCTCAACCTCTGCGAGGACCGCACTTTCTCAATAGCGATGTGGTCTCGCATGATCCTCGAGGCGGCCGG
>CATPBF010000097.1 GCA_955652585.1 Candidatus Dormiibacterota bacterium
CACATGCACGAGATGCGGTCGCGCGCCTGACGCCTTCAGCGCTTCGACCAGGCGCGCGGCGCCCATCAGGTTGGTCTGCGCGGAGAGATCCGCGGGGTTGTCGAACTCGACGGCCGCGGCCGAGTGGATGACGATGTCGCAGGAGCGGACAAGCTCGCGTCCCTCATCGGTGAGGCCGAGCCCATCGCGCCCGAGGTCGAGCTCCAGTACTGCCAGCTTTTCTTTGGCCAGCTTCGCGAACGCCGGCTCGCCCAGCTCCTCCTTCAGACGCTTGAAGGCCGGGCTCGCCAGCACCTCGCGCTCGAGGCGCTCGGCTGCCGGGCGACGCGCGCTCGAACGAATCGCGAGGTTGATGCGGCCGACCTCGGGAATCGAGCGCAGGCATTTCTCGACGATCGACTTGCCCAGGAAGCCGGTGCTGCCGGTGATCAGCACGGTCTTGCCTTTGAAGGCCTTGGCTATCAAGACCGGTTGATTCTAGAGTCGGTGGTGGGGCGCCCTGCTATACATCCTGTCCATGCTTGAGGGTCGGTGTTTGGACTGAGCCGGAGCCTGCGCCGTCGGTCCAGCCGAGGTCGGTGGTGACGGAGACCCAGAACCAGTAGGTCTGGTTGGGTCGCCCGTGGAACACGGCCGAACCTGCGCTGACCTGGGACAGCCACGGCTTCATCTGTCCGTCCTTCGTGACGACTTCGACCTTGAAGTTATTTCCCCCTCCTGGGCTCGACCACGCCACGTCGATCGAGTTGACATCCTTGGCGTCCAGGGTCGCCGAGGCGCTCACCGACGGCAGCGGCACGTCGGCGAACCGCGGCGATCCGGAAAGCCACAGGTCGCCCCGGTCCCACCCATACGGATCTGGGTATGAGCCCGACCAGCCATAAGGATCGATCGGGGTCTGGCTTCTGTGCAGGTCGTAGATCCCAAAGTGCAGGTGTGGGCCGGTGGCGGTGCCAGTCATGCCCGAGATGCCGATCACCTGTCCACGGTTAACGTGCTGACCCTTCACGACGTCGATGCGGGACAGGTGCCCGTAAAACGACTCCAGGCCGTTGCCGTGGTTGATCTCGATCGTGAGCCCGCTCAGGCATGTATGGCAGTTGGGGTCGAGCCAGTCGGCCGACCTGACGATGCCGGGAGCGGCCGCCGCCACCGGTTCATAGGTGAGGGCGTAGTCGTAACCGTCATGGCCGTCGTAGTACAGATAGTCGTGACTGCCGGGGGTTTGTGCATAGCCCTCGCTGAAACCCGGGTCGGGTCCGCCCGTGCTCTGCGTCGCCACCTGCCCGTCGTAGCGGCAAATGCGGCCGTTGACTCCGTAATCGGGGTAGCAGTGGTCGAACAGGGACGTGACGATGTGCGGTCCCATGAATGGCAGTGTCAGGAAGGCGGTGGACGCTGGGCCCGAGCCGGATTCGCCCGCCCCGGTCTCGACGGAGCCATAGGAAAGCTGGCCTGGGTAGAACCACCTGACGTAGCGGCCCTGCTTCTGGCCAGGCGGCAGCGCCTGGGCCGCTTGCGCGGGCACGCTCTGCAGCAGCACGGGCGCCACAGCGACGATTGCGATCAGATGGCGTATGCGCATGAGGTTCAAGGGTGGCTCAACCAGCCGCACATCGGGCGGCGGATTGGTTAAGTTTCGCAAATCGTGGCCCACGAGCCTTTTGAGCACGCCATGTTGAGCCAGGGCCGCGCGGCTGTGTTCGAGGAACCGATCGGACCCGCTGGCGTCCGGATCCGCGAGCGGCCTCGCACGCGGCCGAGCCAGGGTGCGGTCGCTGTGGCCGTACGCGCCGCATCCATCAACCACCTCGACCTCTGGCTGGCGCACGGCGCACAGCGCATCACGCCGCCCCGGGTGATCGCGGCCGATGGCGTCGGCATCGTCCACGAATCCGGCGATCCAGCGTGGAAACCCGGAGACGAGGTGGTCATCTTCCCCACCCTTTGCGACTGGGAATGCGAATGGTGCCGCGCCGGTGAGAACGTGCGATGTCCGCACTTCGGCGTGCTTGGAGAGCATTCGGACGGCACTGCATGCGAGCTGATCCATGTCGACGCACGCAACGTGTTTCGCAAGCCTGCGGGCCTCACGTGGGAGGAGGCTGCTGCCTTTCCGCTCACATTCCTCACGGCGTGGCGGATGCTGAACACGCGCGCCCAGCTGCGCGCCGACGAGACCGTACTGGTGATCGGGGCGGGCGCGGGCGTGGCCGTGGCCGCGATTCAGATCGCCAAGCACATCGGCGCGCGCGTGTTTGTCACCAGCCGTTCCGAGGCCAAACGAGCACGTGCCCTGGAGCTGGGCGCGGAAGCAGCCTTCGACTCGGCCGGCTTCAGCAAGGCCGTTCGCGCCGCGACCACCGATGGAGTGGATGTCGTTTTCGAGCATGTCGGCCCGGCGACGCTCGACGAGTCGATGCGCTCGCTCGCGATGGGCGGGCGAATCGTGACCTGCGGCTCGACATCCGGGGTCAAGGCCGAGATCACGATGCCGCGCCTTTTTTTCCGGCACGCTAGCCTGCTCGGCTCGACGATGGGCAATGCCTCGGAGTTTGAGGCGCTGCTCAAAGCAATTGATCGCGGCCTTCGACCGGTGGTCGACTCCGTCTATCCGCTCGATGAGGTGCAGGCGGCGCTCACGCGGCTCGACGCTGCCGAACAGTTCGGCAAAGTAGTGCTGACGATCTGAGCATTCCGCTCGTTTTGCGCCAAACGAGCCGTTCAGTTGGTCGCCAAGAGCACGTTTGGCGTCAGAAGTGCGGATTCCAGGTCAAGCGGGGATGACCCAGAGCTTGGCGGCGGTGTCGTGGCTGAGA
>CATPBF010000098.1 GCA_955652585.1 Candidatus Dormiibacterota bacterium
GAGCACAACCACGTTGCGGACACCCTGCGTCGCATGATCTTCGGCTAGGCCCTTTTGAAAATCGCCTACCAGGGGGAGCCCGGCGCCTACTCGGACGAGGCTGTCGCCGCATTGTTTCCGGGTGCCGACGCTGTCGGCTACGCGACGTTTCGGCTCACGTTCGAGGCGCTCGCCATCGGCGCGGTCGACTCCGCGGTCCTGCCCGTCGAGAACACCAGCGCCGGGATCGTGCAGGAGGTGTCGGACCTCTTGTGGGAGCTCCCCGACCTACGCGTCGTGCGCGAGCACGTGCTGCCGGTCAAGCACTGCCTGCTCGGCTGGCCCGGCCCGGTGGAGCGGGCGCTATCGCACCCGCAGGCCCTGGCCCAGTGCAGCCGCTACTTGCATTCACGACAGATCAAGGCGGTAGCGTTCCACGACACGGCCGGTGCCGCTCGCGCTGTCGCGGAGCAGCGCCAGCCTGGAACCGCCGCGATCGCAAGCAAAGCCGCCGCCGCGCGCTACGGGCTGTACGTGCTCGCCGAGTCGATCCAGGACGATTCCGAGAATCGAACCAGGTTCGTGGTCGTGGAAAAGGGCTCTCCCACGAGACCACGGGATGCCGGCTCCCCATCCCATGGGGAGCTCCCCCGCGAAGCGGGGGTGAGGGGAGAAACGAGCCCGGTATCCAAGTGCTCGCTGGCTTTCGTGGCGGCGCACCGACCCGGCAGCCTGGCGCACGCCCTCGACTGCTTCGCGCGCCGCAACGTCAACCTGACCCGGCTCGACAGCCGTCCGATCCTGGGCCACCCGTTCGAATACCGGTTCTACCTCGACTTCTCGATCAACGGCGAGGCCAGCCCGCAGGCGGCTGAAGCTGCCCTAAACGATCTCGAAAAGGCAGCCGCCGAGATCAAGCTCTTCGGGACTTACCCGGCTACATAGAGATTTGTTTCTCCCCACCCGCACGGCCGCTCCGCGGCGGGACGACCCTCCCCGCGTGCCGCGGAGGAGGCGTAATAATCGTTTCAGACCACCTGATATACCCCCGTTAAGGGAATTGGTCTAAGCTCTCCGTTCGTGGGTCGGCAGCGGGGCGCATCTGTTGCGGAGAGCGCTCCCCCGAAGTCGGAACGGCGGCGGTTGCCTGGGGTCAACTTGCGGATGGGCGCTGTCAAACAGGCGCGCCAGGAAGCGGGCTTGAGCCTGGCCCAGGTCGGCAAGGGCCATGTCACCGCCCCCGCGATTTTCCTGATCGAGACCGGGCGCACGCGGCCGTCGCTGCCGACGCTCGAGCACATCGCGCAGCGGACGAACAAGCCGGTCGAGTTCTTTCTCGCCGATCCAGGCGGAGTGACCGACCACGCCCAGGACGGCATGATCGAGCTCGAGGCTCTGCTCGCGCGAGGGCGGTATCCCGAGGCGATCGAGCTTGGCGACAAGCTTCTGAGCCTTGGGTCGTCGGCGTACCGTCTTGGCCCGATCCGGTACCACATCGCCCGCGCCCACATCCAGCTCGGGAAGCCCGAGCCGGCCGGCGAACTGCTGCGGCAAGCGTCGGCGCATTTCGAATCCGTGGGGGATGTGCTGATGCTCGCGGAATGCCTGGCTCTGCAGGCTTCGCTGGCCTACATGACCCAGCGGCCCGGCGCCGTGGCCCTTGCCGACCGCGCGCTCAGCCTGTGCCGGAGCCTGAACCCGGTGCCCGAAACGACCGAAGCGCGGGTGCTTGGCGTCCTGGCGGCCGCCCACCTCGCCAACAGCGAGTGGGACAGCGCGATGAAGTTTTACAACGAGGCGATCGAGGTCGGCGGCGCGTTGAACGACCTCCGGCGCCTCGCTCTGATGTACCACGGGATGGGCATCGCGTATCGCGAAACGGGACAGAACGAAGCCGCCACGAGGTACGCGAACCGCTCGTTGGCCTTGCTCGAGGTGGTGCGCGACCGTGCCTGGCTGGCGCGCATCGAAAACGACCTCGGTCTGCTCATGATGGCCAAGGGGGACCACTCGGCTGCACACCGGCACCTGGATCGTGCCATCGAGCTGACCGAAGAGACCGAGGCCGAGGCAGGACGCGCCCACATGATCCTCAGCCTGAGCGAGCTCAGCCTGCAGGAAGGCAACCTCGACGCCGCGGCAGATCTGGCGGAGCAAGGTCTTCGACTCGCCGAGCAGACGCAGGAACGGGCCGCCGTGGCCGAAGCCCACATGTGGCTGGGCAGGGTGGCCGAGGAGCGGGGCGACAACGAAGCCGTCGATCGAGAGTTCGAGCTCGCCCTCCAGGGCCTGGCCGAGTTCGGGGTCGGTGAGCGGCTCCTGCGTTGTCATGGCATGTATGCCGAGATTCTCGAGCGGCGCGGAGACCTGAAGCGAGCGTACGTGCATATGAAGAACGCTTGGTCGGCGAGCCGTCCGGGGATGCTGCGGGAGCACCACCAGGAGGCGAAGCGGGCCTAACCCCAGAATTGGCCCGGGATTCCGCCCGTTTGGCGCCAGCGGTGCGCTATCGAGGCTCCGGATGCACACGTTTGGCGCCAGCGGCGCGTTTTGGGGCACCGCGGAATTGCCGAGATAACGTAAGTTCAGCGTTCTAGATGGCCAAAGCGCTTCGCAACTCCAAGCTCACGCTCGCGGCCGAAACCGTCACCGCCGACTACCGCCTCGCCTACAGCAGCCGCCGGGCCAGCATCCTCGGGCGAGCCGAGGTGTTGCGCGGGAACGCCACCTTCGGGATCTTCGGCGACGGCAAAGAGGTCGCCCAGCTGGCGATGGCCAAAGCCTTCCGTCCTGGCGACTGGCGCGCCGGCTACTACCGCGACCAGACCTTCATGTGGGCGACCGGCATGTCGAACGTCCGCGCGTTTTTCGCTCAGCTGTATGGCAACACGAACCTCGACGCCGACCCGTCGTCCGGCGGCCGGCAGATGGGCAACCATTTCGGGACCCGTTTCCTCGACGAGCGCGGCGAGTTCAAACGGTCGGTGGAGCTGAACAACTCCACGGCCGACGTCTCCAACGTGGCGGGCTGGATGCCGCGCCTTCTCGGCCTCGCATACGCATCGAAGCTGTACAGGAACAACCCGCAGTTGCGGGCGGTCCAGGACGGGTTCTCGGTCAGCGGCAACGAGGTGGCTTTCGGCACCATCGGCGACGCTGCCACCAGCGAAGGCCACTTTTGGGAAACGTTCAACGCGGCCGGCGTGCTCCAGGTGCCGATCGCGCTGTCGGTGTGGGATGACGGGTACGGCATCTCCGTGCCCATCAGCGCGGAGACCACCAAGAGCTCGATCTCGGACGTACTGCGCGGCTTTATCCCAGACGACCGCCCGGGCGTCGACATCTACGTAGTTCCGGGGTGGGACTATGTGGCCCTCGTCGAGGCCTACAAGAAAGGTGTCGAGCGAGTGCGCACCGAGCACAAGCCGGCCCTCTTCCACATCACCGAGCTGACGCAGCCGCAGGGCCATTCGACGAGCGGCAGCCACGAGCGATACAAGTCGAAAGAGCGGCTCCGCTTTGAGGTCGAATACGACTGCATCACGCGCATGCGCGATTGGATCATCGAGTCGGGCTTCGCCAGCGAGTCTCAGATCGAGGGCTGGGAAGCGGCCGACAAAGAGGCAGTCGAGGCGGCCAGGGACCTCGCGTGGGAGGGCTATCAGGCCCCGATCCGCAAGGAGCGCGATCGCGCCGTTTCCATCCTGCGGCGAATCGACACGCCGAAGGTGGCCGAAATCGCAGCCACGCTTTACGAGGCCAACAAGGTCACGCGGTCCGCGATCCTCAGCGGCGCGTCGTTCGCTCTGCGCACTCTGCGCGGCAGCGAGTCACCCGAGCGCACCGAGCTCATCCAGTTCATCGAGGAGTACAAGCGCGAGAACAGCGAGCGCTACAGCTCGCACGTCTACAGCACCTCGGACGAGTCTCCACTCAAGGTGCCGGTAGTCCCGGCGGTGTACTCGGATTCGTCACCGACCGCGGACGGCCGCCAGGTCCTGTTGCGCAACTTCGATGCCAACTTCGCGCGCGACCCGCGCCTGTTCGTCATCGGCGAGGACGTCGGGCGACTGGGCGACGTGAACCTGGTGTTCGAGGGTCTGCAGGCGAAGTACGGCGACCTTCGGCTCACCGACACCGGCATCCGCGAAGCGACCATCCTCGGCCAGGCCATCGGCGCCGCCATGCGCGGGTTGCGACCGATCTGCGACATCCAGTACCTGGACTACTTCCTCTACGCGCTGGAGCTCGCAGCCGACGACCTGGCCAGCCTGCACTGGCGGACGGTCGGGGGGCAGAAGGCGCCAGTCGTCATGCGCACCAAGGGGCACCGTCTCGTTGGTATCTGGCACTCCGGCTCGCCGATGGCCGTGGTGATCAACGCGCTCCACGGTATGTACATCGCCGTCCCGCGGAACATGACGCAGGCGGCCGGCTTCTACAACACACTGTTCCGAGGAGACAACCCCGGGCTTGTGATCGAGGTGCTGAACGGTTACCGGATCAAAGAGCGCGTGCCCGACAACATCGGCGAGTACACGGTTCCGCTGGGCGTGCCCGAGGTGCTGCGCGCCGGCACTGATGTGACGGTGGTGACGTACGGCGCGTGCTGCGGGATTGCACTGGACGCCGCCAAAGCGCTCGACGAGCTGGGCGTGTCATCCGAAGTGATCGACGTGCAGACCCTCAACCCGTTCGACCTCGACCACTCGATCGTTCGATCGCTTGAGAAGACGCACGCCGTGCTGTTCCTGGACGAGGACATGCCAGGCGGCGCGTCGGCGTTCATGATGCAGCAGGTTCTCGAGCGGCAGGACGGGTGGTGGCACCTCGATTCGGCGCCGCGTACGCTCGCGGCTGCGCCCAACCGGCCGGCGTACGGCCCGGATGGCGACTACTTCACGAAGCCAAACCGCGAGAGCGTGGTCGAATCAATCTACGCACTCATGCGCGACCGCCATCCGGAGAAATACGCCCCGCTCGATTAGTCGTCGACGACAACCAGTTGGCCCCAAAGGCTGCTTCCGCCGCGGCGAGACGACCATTCAAGCCCAAATGGCTCAATCCCGCGCTTCGGGTCAAGGGGTCGTCGCACATGTGCTACGCTTTTGGTATGGCAAGGGTGATCACCCAGCGGACGCTTCGGAATGACAGTGGCGAAATCATGCGCGGCCTCGATCGCGGCGAGTCCTTCATCGTCACACGCAATGGCGTACCTGTCGGGGAACTCATGCC
>CATPBF010000099.1 GCA_955652585.1 Candidatus Dormiibacterota bacterium
ACGACCGCGTCGATCTCCTTCTGGGAGAAACGCAAGCGTTCGAGAGCGTGGGCCGCCATCTCGGCCCCGAGGACGTCGTGGCCGAGGAAGGAACCGTCGGGCGCGGCGGTGGCCGGCTTGCCGACGTCGTGGAAGAGGGCGCCCAGCCGCACGATGACATCGGGGGGCGTGCCGGCGACCGTCAACCGGGTGTGACCGAACACGTCGTGCGTGTGGTAGCCGGTCTGCTGGACGCCCCTGCAGGCCGCCACCTCCGGAAGGATCGCGTCGAGCAACGCCGACTGGTCGAGAAGCTCGAGCGCCAGACCGGGTCGCTCGGAGACGAGCATCTTCCGGAGCTCGTCGGCCACACGCTCGATGGAGACCACAGGGGAAGTGAGCCGATCTTTGAGCTTTCGCATCGCGGGCAGGAGCTCGGGCGAGAGCGTGAAGCCCAGCTGCGCGGCGAAGCGGATCGCCCGCAGCATCCGCAGCGGATCGTCGCTGAACGTCTGCATCGGGTCGGCCGGCGTTCGCAACAGGCGCGCTTCGAGATCCGCAAGTCCGCGACCGAGCGGGTCGTGAACGTTGGAATCGAAATCCATGAGCAGCGTGTTGACCGTGAAGTCGCGACGGCCGAGGTCCTCATCGAGCGTGGCCACGCGCACGTCCGGCTTGCGCGAATCCGCCACGTAGGATTCGGCCCGAGCCGACACGAACTCGACCAGATGCCCCGGCACCGTGACCTGCGCGGTGCCGAATCGCTCGAAGATCACCGGCTCAGCCGCGCCGGCGAGCTGCGCGAATCGGCGAGCGAAGTCGAGGCCTTTTCCACCCTCGACGACAACGTCGATGTCGGGGTGTGGGCGGCCCAGGAGGCGGTCGCGCACATAGCCACCGACGATCCAGGCGCTCGCTTCCAGCTCGGATGCGGCCTGCCTGAGGAGCCGGCGAACCTGCTGGTCGCTCTGCGGGCTTACTGGTTGATCCGCGCCCATTCCACGGCTCCGACCTGCCCGGCGCGATCGCCCAATCGGGCTCGGCGGAGGAGTGGCCGGCGGGCAGGCTTGATGAAGGGAGATGACCGCAGCGTCTCGAGCATCGTCGGCGCCACCAGCTTCCACGAGCGGGTGACGCCGCCTCCCATAACGAACATCTCCGGGTCGATGACGTTGGTGAGGCTGATCAACGCCAAACCCATATACCGCGCGGAGCGCTCAACCACCATCCGTGCATGCCGGTCGCCGCGGGCGGCGGCGGCGAACAGCTCCGCCGCGGGATGGCCGGTTTCCTTCGCAAGGTTGGCGCCTCCGCAGAAAACCTCGAGGCACCCGCGCTGGCCGCAATTGTCGAGCGGGCCGTTGGGGTCGATGATCATGTGCCCGACCTCGCCCGCGGTCCCGTGGCCGCCGCGGTGCAAGCGGCCGTCGATGATGAGTCCGCCTCCGACCCCGGTCGACCATGTGATGTAGACCATGTTGCGAGTGCCCCGGCCCGCGCCGCGGTGGAACTCGCCTAGGCCCGCCATGTCGGCGTCGTTTGCGAGATGCACCTTGGCGCCGGTGGCGCGGTTGAGCATTGATGCCAGGGGCACGTTCCGCCACGGCAGGTTGGGCGGATTGACGAGGATGCCGCGCTTCAGGTCGATGGGACCGGGGGCGCCGATGGCGATGCTGGTCACCTTCTGGTTGCCGCGCAGGCGGTCGATCTCCGCCGCGGCCCAATCCACCATGCCCTGCGGCGTCTTGAGGGGCGGGGTCTTGGTCTTGACACTCGCGATCAGCTGCCCGTCCGAGCGAGCAAGCGCCACGCGCACCTGCGTTCCCCCGAGATCTATCCCTGCGAGCATGGCTACTGGACTGTAGCGGTTAAGAGGCGAGTAGCTGCTGGCCCCGCAGCGCACCCAGGATCTCGATCGGGGCGCGGGCCCGGTTGAACGTGTAGAAGTGGAGACCAGGGACACCGGCTTCGAGCAGCTGAGCGCATTGCTTGATGCAGTGGTCCACTCCGAGCCTGCGGATGGCGTCGTCGTCAGGCGCAGCATCGATCGGCCCTTGCAGTGCGGCGGGCACTGTGGCGCCTGACACCTGCGTTACGAACGCGAGTGATCGGCGGCTCGGGATCGGCATGAGTCCCGGGACGATGGGCACCATGATGCCCGCGGCGCGAGCGCGGGCCACCAGGTCGAAGTAGAACCTGTTATCGAAGAACAGCTGGGTGATCAGGAAATCGGCGCCGGACTCGACCTTGAGGCGCAGGTAGCGGAACTCGTGCTCGAGGTCAGGGCTCTCCGGGTGCTTCTCCGCGCTGCAGGCGGCGCCGATGCCCAGCCGGTAGCCGTTGCCGCGTACGAACGCGACCAGGTCGCTGCCATGCTTCAGCTCGGGGTCGGCGGGTTGAAAAGGCTCGCCTGGTGCAGGCGGATCCCCCCGCAACGCCAGCACGTTGGCGACGCCTTCGCGTTCCATCCAGTTGAGGATTCGCCGTGTCTCGTCGCGGGAGTTGGCGCACGTGAGGTGTGCCATCGCCTCGATGTGGTAGTGGCGCTTGATCTTAGTCACCAGCTCCAGGGTTTTCTCACCGGTGCGCAAGCGATACGTCACTGACACCCAATCGGGGGCGTGGCCGGCAAGGGCCGCGACCGTTTTTTCCAGTACCTCGACCTCGCTCTCGTCGCGGGGCGCCATGAACTCGAACGAGATGGTCGGCCGGCCTCGTGCCAGCAGCTCAGCTATGCGCACGGCTCGAAGCCTACCTCAGTACCCGCGAGTCGCCGACCCGGCGCGTGACCTTGACAGCGTCGAGGTGTTCGAGAAGGGCCAGCATCGGACGCCGGCTCGCTGCGAGGCGATCCCGCAACTGAGCCACGCTCACGGAGCCCGTGGTCACGATCAATTCTTTCACCGCCGCGACTGCGCGCTCATACGCCTCTCGCGTGAACGCGACGTCGTCGCTCAGGCGCTCCAGGTCACCGCGTTGCGTGAGGGCGCGAACGATCTCCGGCGTGGCGCCCGCGGTACGCATTGCCTCCGCCAGTGAGGGTGGAGCAAATGGCTCGGCTCCCAGAAGCTCGAGCAAGCGTGAGGCAGGGCGACCAGACGCCTCGTCGGCGACCTGATGCGAGAGCGACGCCACCTCGCCGTCTCTCTCCTCGATGCGCTGCTCCTCGGCAAGCGCCTTGACCAGCGAGGGAAACAGGCCCGGCTGGACCCCGAGCCTGCTCCTCAGCTCCTCGCGCGGCATGCCGCGACGGAGGGGGTGTTCAGCGTGGTAGGCGGCAAGCTCTCGCATCGCCCGGTCGGCCAGCGCAGACCAGGCCTCCTGCGCGAACAGCCACTCGCCTACGCGGCGCGCATCGAGGCGCGACACATCAGCGTCTGTCGCGAGCGTGGCCTTGAGCAGGGCGCCCAGCGCAACGCCGCGCGAGTATTTGCGCAGCTCCTCCTGCAAGACGTCGCCTGCCGCCCTGCGCTCGAGCGACTCGCGCACCGCAGCGTCGTGGCGCGGATGCTTGCGCGGGGCCACGTCCTTGATCTGGCCGCCGGCGACAGTCCTCGAAGGGCTCGGGATGCGGAGGATGAACCGGTCGTCGTTCGCAGCCGCTATCGGGCGTTCCAGGTAGAGCTGGATCCAGGCCTGCGCGCCCGGTTCGATGGTGTCTCCCTCGAGGAGGATTGCTCGGCAGCCAACCTCGACGGTGCCTGTGTGAAGCTGGAGCTCGGCGCCGTGCCGCAGTCCTCGAGGCGCGGATGCCAGAACGCGCACGCGTGCG
>CATPBF010000100.1 GCA_955652585.1 Candidatus Dormiibacterota bacterium
CCTCGTCGTCCTGGCCACCTTCTTGCTCGGCGCCCTGGTGCCGATATACCTGTATCACTGGGACGCGTTGTTCCAGCTCGACAGCGGGCCGACCTGGTTCGCGGCCGGTCTTCTGCTCGCCGATCGCCGGACGCTGCCGGACTCGTGGGCGGTGCGGCCCGTGCTCGGCTTCGCGGCCGGCCTGCTCGCCGTGGGGCTCAGAGTGCGGGGCTACGGCATCGAGGCTGCGTTCTTTGCGGTCGCCGGGATCCAGGCGACCGCAGCCGTCGTTGCGGTGATCAGCTGGGGCGCATCGTTATTGCGGGAACGGTGGCAGCGGAACCGCCGGTTGCGGCAGCGGGAGGCGCAACTGCGGGTCGTCAAGAGCATCCCGCGGGCAAGCTAGCGCGGCACTAGGCGACTTCGACAGCGGCCGCGCCGAGGCCGAGCGCGGCCGCAAGCGAGTCCGCCGAGGCGCGCACACCCTTGAGCGTGGATGGCGACAGCTTCCGAAATGGGTCCACGGTCACCGTGAGGGCTCGCTTGGCGACCGCGTGCGTCCAGGTCGCGACCACGCGGCCGTCGACCAGTACGACGGCTGAGATCCACCCCGCAGTTCGGCTGACCCGGGATCGGTACTCCGGTCCGAAGAGGTGGTCGCGGTTGGCGTGTCCCATGAGATAGGGATCGAAGTTGGGCAGGAGCCGCACGGAGGGCGCGCGGGCCTCGGCCGAGATTCGGTCGAGGTCGGCCGCCAGCAAATCCGCACGCTGACCCTCGATGGAAACCGTTACACGCTCTCGCGCCAGACCAGACCATCCTGCGTTGCCAACCCCAGACCAAGTACCCCACCAGCGCGCAAAGTCCTGCTTGGTCGCGGGCCCGTATGCGCGCAGGTATCGGCGGGCCACTTCGATCAAGGCGGCGTCAGGATCGACGTCTCGCCAGCTGCCCAGCCATTGCTGCGGTCGCACGAATGTCACGCTCTGCCCGCGACTGGGACCAAAACAGAGCAGACCGCTGCGGGCGACCGGCTTGAGGATTCCTCCCCATCCGGACTTGAGCACCTCCTTGATGCGCTCGGAGCGGCCCCTCCCCACGCGAGCGATCAGCTCCTCGCGGGTGAGCGCTTGCCCGTCGAGCGCCTGGCCGATGGCGTCGATCAGACCCGAGAACTCGGATTGGTTCATCTCGACGTACTTGAGCCAGGCGTCGCGCGTACGCATCCAGTGCGTGCGCATGGCAGCGGTGTAAAGCGGCAAATCTTCGGCCGGGAGCAGATGCAAGGTGCCGCGCATCAGCCACGTCTTGACGAGCGTCTTATCGTCCCAGAGCGCAGCCCTGACATCTTTGACGCTGCAGTCGGCGCGGACCGCGATCTGCAGCTCGGCCGCGGACATCACCTGGGCTTGGACGCCACTGATGTCGCCGACGACGTGGGCGAGATCTTTCTTGGGCGCCCGCTTCGTCAGGTGATGGCGCGCCACGCGAAACGCATGCACCTGCGGCCAGCTGAGCTCCGCGACGACGGGTTGCTCCGACCGGGGCATCGACGCCTTAGTCGAAGAGCTTGCGGCCGCGGATGACGAACTGGTCTCGCCGGGGCCCGGTGCCGATCAGCTCGATCGGCGCGCCGATGAGCTCGCCGATCCGCTCCACGTAGTCGCGGCAGGCCTGCGGCAGATCGTCCCAACAGCGGGCAGTACCTATCTGCTGCTGCCACCCGGCCATCGACTCGTAGGCCGGCTCGCAGTGCTTGTAATGCGAGATGTTCGCGAGCGGGTAGTCGAAACGCTTGCCTCGGAAGTTGTAGCCCGTGCAGATCTTCACGAGCGGCTGGTCGTCGAGGATGTCGAGACGCATGAGCGCCGCACACCCGACTCCGTTCACTTTGACGGCGTACCGGGCGACGGCGGCGTCGAACCAACCGATCCGGCGCGCCCTTCCAGTGACCGTGCCGAACTCATGGCCGCGCTCGCGGATCTGGTCGCCGATTTCGTCGAGCAGCTCGGATGGAAAGGGTCCGTAGCCGACGCGCGAGGTATATGCCTTGAACACGCCGATCGTGAGATCGACCTTGGTGGGCGGAATGCCGCTGCCCGTCAGCGCGCCGCCGGCGGTCGGGTTCGAGCTGGTGACGTAAGGGTAGGTGCCGAAGTCCAGGTCGAGCATCGTCGCCTGCGCGCCCTCAAGGAGGATATTGGCACCGGAATCCAGCGCGTCATGGATGAGCGGGAAGGTGTCCTTGATGAAGGGGTCCAGCTCTTTCGCGTAGCCCATGTACTCGGCCAGCATGCTTTCCCAATCGAGGGCGTCCTGGCCATAGAGCTTGGTCAGGACAGGGTTCTTGACCTGGCCGACGACGAAGGCGAGCTTCTTACGCATGAAGGCTTCCTTCTGCAGGTCGCCGATGCGGAAGCCGATGCGGCGGACCTTATCCGAATAGGCCGGCCCGATGCCCCGCCACGTGGTCCCAAGGCGGTCGTCGCCGCGCGACTCCTCCTCGAGCTGGTCGAAGAGCGGGTGGTAGCGCATCACCATGTGCGCGCGCTCGCTGACGAAGAGCTTCTTCGGTTCGATCCCTCGTTCTCTTAGCTGAGAGATTTCCCGCAGCAGCACGATGGGATCGACCACCACGCCATTGCCGATGACACACGTGCAGTGCGGGTAGAGGATGCCCGAGGGCATGAGCTGGAACTTGAACTCGCCGTGCTCGGTGACGACCGTATGGCCGGCGTTGTTGCCGCCCTGGGTGCGGATGACCATCTGGGCCTTGGAGGCGAGGTAGTCGATGACCTTGCCTTTGCCCTCGTCGCCCCATTGGCCGCCCACCAGGATGATGACCACGGCTACTCGGTACCGGGCTCGGGCCGCCTCGTCTCCAGGTTGTAGAACCGCGTGTGGTCGCGGCGGAACTTGAGCTCGATCATGCCGGTCGGGCCGTTGCGATGCTTGGACACGATCACCTCGGCGATGCCGGGGCGCTCGTCGGATTTGTAATACTCGGGGCGAAACAAAAACATTACAAGATCACTATCCTGTTCGATGCTCCCCGATTCTCTCAAGTCGCTGAGGATCGGCCGCTTGTCGGGGCGCTGCTCAGGCGCGCGACTCAACTGAGAGATCGCGATAACTGGAATTCGCAGCTCGCGGGCCAAGCCCTTGAGCGCTCTGGAGATCGATGAAACCTCTTGTACGCGGTTGTCGTCGCCGCGCGAACGACCATGCATCAACTGGAGGTAGTCAACCAGGATCATGTCGATCCCGTGGCGCATCTTTGCCTGGCGCGCTTTCAACTGAAGCGTCAGCTCATCCATTACCGGTGTGTCATCGATATAAATTGCGGCTTCACCTAACGGACCGAGCGCATTGGATACCCTGTCGAATTCCGCCTCGCTCAACAAGCCGCGATGCAGCCGCTGCGCATCGATCTGCGCTTGTTCGGTGAGCAATCGCTCTGTCAACTGCTCTTTCGACATCTCAAGGCTGAAGATCGCGATAGATTTCTTGGCTTCGAGCGCTGCATAAAGGGCGATGTTGAGCGCCATACTGGTTTTTCCCATCGAAGGCCGGCCCGCCACGATGATCAGGTCCGAGTCCTTGAACCCGCCGGTCATCCGGTCCAGGTCGTGGAATCCAGTGGGGATCCCGACGATCCCCTGCCCGCTCTCCATCTGCAGGGAGATGCGCTCCATCGCGGGTCCAAGCAGGTCGTAGAGCTTCGACAGCTCGCGCTGGTCGCGGTCGTCGGCGACACCGAAGACCAGCGACTGCGCCTGGTTGATGGCTTCCTCTGCCTCCACCCCATCGTCGTAGCCGAACCCCGCGATGTTCGCGCGGGCGGAGATCAAGCGCCTCTTGTACGCCTTCTCCTTGATGATCCGGCCGTAGTACTCGATGTTGGCCGAGGTCGGGACCGCGCTCTGCATCGACGCCAGCTGCGTGCGCCCACCGATGCGATCCAGCATGCCCATGGTCTGCAGCTGGGCCGCCAGGGTGACGTTGTCGATGGGCTCGCCCGCGGCGAACAGGTCCAGCGCCGCGCGATAGACCTGACCGTTGTTCTCCCGATAGAAGTCCTCTGGGTGAAGGAACTGGAGGACTTTCGCGATCGAAAGCGGATCGAGGAGGATCGAGCCGAGCACCGACGTCTCGGCGTCCAGGTCGTGGGGTGGCACCCTCCCGGGTGTGAGCGCGATTTGAGCCATAACCGAACGCCTACCTGTCCTGGGTGACGATCACATTGACGTGGGCGGCCACGTCGCGGTGCAGCTTCAGCGAAACCTCGTGCTCGCCGAATGTCTTGATGGGCTCCTTCATGTCGATCTTGTGCCGGTCGATTTCGACGCGATGCTGAGCCTTGAGGGCGGCGGCGATGTCCTGGTTGGTGATCGAGCCGAAAGCCTTGTCTTCAGCGCCGACCTTGAGGCGCACAACGACAGTCTTGTTGTCGATCTCGTCGGCCAGCGCCTGTGCATCGACGCGGTCCTTCGTCTCGCGCTTGACCGCCGCGTCGCGCAAGCGCTTCGCTTCCGCTTCGACGCCCTGGTGAGCACGCACCGCCAGCTTGCGCGGCAGGAGGAAGTTGCGGCCATACCCGTCGGTGACTTCCTTCACGTCGCCGGCTTTGCCGACGTTCGCGACATCCTTGGTCAGCATCACCCGCACTTTCCCTAGCCCTCCGATACCGATTGATATGGGTCCTGGCGCGTGAAGCGCGCCCGGATCCGCTTGGCGAGCCGACCACCGCCCTCTCGCGCGGCCGCGACCGTGTCACGAAGGTCGCGATCGAAGACGCTCTCGCCGGCCTCCAGCGCCAGTTCGTGCTCGCGGCGGACGGCTTCGGGGCACGCCTCGATGAACGTCTTGACGGCGAGGACGCCGAGCGCGAGCATGTCCAGCTCACCCAGCACCGGCACCCAGGCAGGGAAGTCGATCGGGCTGATGATGAGCGCCAGGGCCGCCAGCACCGCGGCCTTGGGGGCGGCGGGCACACGCGGATCGCGCAGCAGGCAGTACGCGAGCTTGCCGTGCCGAGGCACCTCGAAGAGGACTTCTCTTGCGCGCGCGAGGACAGGATGCATTGGGGGCCGACAAAGCCTACCGCTTTTCGGCGTGCGGGAGGAACCTACTTAACTTAGCCTTTCGCCATGGCCACGGCCACCGCCGCCCCACGTGCGCCGGCCCATTACGGGAACCTGCAGCACACAGCGCTGAGTGCCTTCTGGTTCGGCAGCAACTTCCTCTGGCTTCCGCTAACAACGATCCTGATCCAGAGCCAGATCGACGATGTCGTCCCCAAGGGATCTCAAAACACGGCCATCGGCTTCGCCCTTGGCCTGGGCGGCCTGCTGGCGGTGACCGTGCCCCCGCTTGTCGGCGCCTGGTCCGACCGTCTGAATACTCGGTTTGGGCGGCGCCGGCCGATCATGGTGGCGGGCACCCTGCTTACGTTCCCCGGACTTCTCGTCCTGATGGCCGCCAACAACTACCCGGAGATCCTCATCGGGTACGCGATCATCCAGTTCTTCTTCAACGGCGCCCAGGCCGCATACGCGGGCATCGTGCCCGACGTCGTGCCGGCCCAGCAGGTCGGAAAGGCGAGCGGTTTCCTGGCCACCATGACCCAGCTCGGGATTGGCGCCGGCCTGGGGGTCTCGAGCCTCTTCGCCCACAATCGCGCGATCTACCTGGTCATGGGCGCGGTCGCCGCGCTCACGCTCATCCCCACGGTCTGGGCGGCCCGCACCGAGGGCCTGAACCGCATCGAGCGGCCATCGAGGCGTCCGTTCGGCGAGTCGGTGCGCGAATTCCTGCGACCACTGCACGAGGGCGATTTCGCATGGGTCATCTTCACGCGCCTCATGGTGTCGTCCGGAATCACGGTGGTCCTCTACTTTCTCGTCAACTTCTTCGGCGACGTCGTGCTGGGGCCGAAGGAGGACGCTGCCAAGTTCACGTCGAACTGGCTGCTCGTTGTCGTCCTGACGGCGTTGCCGTTCGGGTTTTTCGGCGGCCAGATCTCCGACCGCATTCGTCGACGCAAGATCTTCGTTTACCTGGCCGGGGCGGCCCAGGGATTTGTGGCGCTCGTCTTCATCGCCTTCTATCCGAAGTCCGTCCCCCTCGTGTATGCACTGGGTGTTGCCTACGGGGTCGGCTACGGGCTTTATTTCGCGGTCGACTGGGCCCTCGCCTGCGACACGCTGCCCGATCCCAAGAAGTCCGCCAAGGACATGGGCCTGTTCCACATCGCATTGACTTTTCCGCAAGCGCTCCTTCCGCTATTTGGTGGGGCCCTGATCGACTATCTCAACAAGAACGTGAACCCGAACGTCGGCTACCGCGTGGTCTTCTCGAGCGCGATCCTGTTCCTGTTCGTGGGCACCGTGCTGGTGAGCCGCATCAAATCCGTGCGCTGACCAGGGGTTCCCGCGACCTCACGGCGCAGCCTCAGAGTTCGTGGGGTTTTCGAGCCGTTCTCGTCGTACCGCCAGCAGGCTCGCGCCCCACACGGCAAAGACCCCAACGACGCCGAGCTCCGCCATCAGCCTAAGCACCACGAGGTTCGAGTAACCCGAGACCAGAAGCGTCTGGAACGTATGGTGACCCGGACCGATGAGAGCCCAACCCAGGGCGACGAGCCCTAGGACGCGCCAGTCGCTCCGCCGGACCGCCCACGCGACGAGGACGAGCATCGGGAGCAGCAGCAACACCAGGTGCGTCCCCCAGGAGTAGCTGGCCACGATCGGGGTCACCGCCACGACCGCAGCCGCTTCGAGGCCCCTGCCGGTCGCGGTTCGCGAGGGCGAGCGCAAGACCGCGAAGGTGACTGCAAGGGCCGCCAGTGCAATCGCCGTGGTGATGATCCTGGCCGCGACCGGCGTGCCCCGCGTGGCCCCGAAGAAGGTGTCAGGCGCGAGCAATCGCGCGACGGTGCCGCCAGGTGAATGGTTCTCGAAGAGACCCGTCCCCTGTCCGATGGCCGGCACCACCTTGAACACGTACTCGAACAAGTACTGTGGCGCTGCCACCAGCCACAGGCCGAGGCCGGCGGTGGCGGCAGCGGCCAGCATGCACCAACGCCTCGCCCACAGCAGGAGCAGCCCAACGGGCGCCTGGATCAACTTCAATGCGACTGCGACCCCGATGGCCGCGCCTCCCCACCATCGATCCGCGATCCACGTGAGCAGCCACACGCCTGACAACGCCAGCAGGATCAGGTTGATCTGGCCCTCGACGATGTTCGCGATCGTCGGTTCGAAAGCGATCGCCATCAGCACCATGAGCACGCCCAGCTGCCAGTCGTCCATCTTTAGAGCCCGCATTACAAGAAAGAGAAAGACGGCGAGCGCTGCGTTCAGCAAGATGACAGCCGACGCCGCCAGGACGTGGCTGTCCACCCCCACCACAGGCTGCAGAAGCCAGGCCAGCGGCAAGGGGGTGACATATTGCGGGCCGGTGGGCTCGAGGCAGCCCATCGTCTGACAGAGGTCGTACGGATCGCGCCCCACAGCCAGGCGGCCCGCAGCTCGCATGTAGCTCTCCTGGAAGTCGCCGAGGTAGGCGCCGAACGCAAGCGGCTGGACGACGGCCTGCCAGAGGTAGAGCAGGACGATCGGGATCCCGGCCCAAATCAGAAGCAGGCCACGGAAACGCCGGTTAGCCAACGCCGGTAGCCGCATGCCCGGCGGATTCACCGAGCGGAGTCTATGGCCTTGACACAAAGCGAGGCGGCGCCAGCAGCGGACACCGCCTCGGCCGGGGTTCCACCGGGTGACACGCCTTTGGTTTTCTGCGCCGCTTTACGGCCGTTGCCTACTTGTGGAGGCCAACCTTTGCGTGGACTGCGATGGACCCGACGCCGAACGAATTAAGGTCAGCTTGTGCGGTTCGCCAAGGGGTGTCAAGGGCTTGGCGATGTGCGGATTGAGGCGCACAATGGAGTGTCGGACCGAGCTCTTGGGAGGTGGCGCGATTGGGCGAGCTCAGCTACGTTCATGGTGCGAGCAGCACTCCTCTTCTGGGAGAGACCATCTTCCAGAACCTTCAGGGCACCGCCGGCCGCTTTGGCGATCGCGAGGCCCTCGTGGTGGCCCACCAGGATCGCCGGTTCACCTACTGCGAGCTGGTGGAAGCGTGCGAAATGATTGCGCGCGGGCTCCTGGCGCGGGGAGTGCGAAGAGGTGATCGGGTCGGCATCTGGTCGCCCAATCGGTATGAATGGGTCATCACCCAATACGCGACGGCGGCCATGGGCGCGATCCTCGTCAACATCAATCCCGCGTACCGCACCTCCGAGCTGGAATATGTCCTCAACCAGTCAGGCATCACCTTCCTGATCCTGGCCGCCGGATTTCGCCAGGCCGACTACCGCGCCATGCTCGCCGAGGTCAAGGGCCGCTGCCCGCAATTGCGTGAGGCGCTCGTTCTCGAGGACGGGTGGGAAGCGCTGCAACGCGATGGAGCCAAGACCAGCCTTGACGCCCTGCGTGAGCTCGAGGGTTCCCTGCAGTTCGACGACCCGATCAACATCCAGTACACGTCCGGTACCACCGGCTTTCCCAAAGGCGCCACCCTGACCCACCACAACATCCTCAACAACGGTTTCTTCATCGGCGAGACACTCCATTACACGGAGAAGGACCGCGTTTGCATCCCCGTGCCCTTCTACCACTGCTTCGGCATGGTGCTCGGCAATCTCGCTTGCACCACCCACGGCGCCACGATGGTCATCCCCGCCGAGGCCTATGAACCGGTCGCGGTCATGGAGACGGTGCAGAAGGAGCGGTGCACCTCTCTGTATGGAGTGCCCACGATGTTCATCGGCGAGCTCGAGCACCCGAGGTTCAAGGAAATGGACTTCAGCTCGCTACGCACCGGCATCATGGCCGGGTCGCCGTGCCCCGTCGAAGTGATGAAGAAGGTGCAGACCGCGATGCACATCCCGGAGATGACGATCGCCTACGGAATGACGGAGACCTCGCCCGTCTCGACGCAGTGCGCAACAGACGATCCGCTCGAGAAGCGCGTCTCGACAGTGGGTCGCGTGCATCCGCACGTCGAGATCAAGATCGTCGACCCTGCGACCGGGGCTGTCGTCCGGCGCGGCACCTCGGGCGAGCTTTGCAGCCGTGGCTATATCGTCATGCTCGGCTACTGGAACAACCCGGAGGCCACTCGCCTCGCCATCGACCCGGGCCGCTGGATGCACACGGGCGACCTCGCCACGATGGACGAGCTCGGCTACATCAACATCGTCGGTCGGATCAAGGACATGATCATCCGGGGCGGCGAAAACATCTACCCGCGCGAGGTCGAGGAGTTCCTGTACGGGCACCCGGCCGTCGCCGACGTCCAGGTGATTGGCGTTCCGTCCGAGAAATACGGCGAAGAGGTCATGGCGTGGATCAAGTTGCGCGAGGGCGGTGCAGCCTCCGGCGAGGATCTCGCCGCGTGGTGCAAGGGCAAGATCGCGTCCTACAAGATCCCCCGCCACTGGAAGTTCGTCGACTCGTTTCCGATGACCGTCACGGGCAAGGTCCAGAAGTTCAAGATGCGCGAGGTCGCCGTCGAAGAGCTGGGCCTCGAAAAAGCAGCCGGAGTGAAGACCGCCTAGAACCTACTGCAAGCTTTCGTACGGGAACGCCGCCGCAAACGGCTCGTACAGGAGCATGACCTGCTCGACCGCGAGCACGTCGCGCATGAAGATGCCACCTGCGGCCAAGCCGGCGTGACAAACGATTCCCGATCCATCGTGGGTCGCAGCCATCTCAGCCCCGTCCTTGGC